>DASYOF010000341.1:0-1791 GCA_036007995.1 Thermoplasmata archaeon | reverse complement strand
CCTTCGGCGTGACGAAGTCCTCGACCGCGTCGCGAACCCGGAACGGATTGTCGGGGTCGAGCGGGAGGTAGCTGACCTTCTCGACGATGGCCGGGACGGGGGGCGGCGAAATGAGCAACACCTCGTACCCTCCCTCGGCGGCCAGCGTCCTCGCGTATCGGAGCGGGTCGAGCGGCTTCGCCCCGGCTCGGGTGAGGGCGAGCTGTTGCGAGACGAGGTCGAGGACCCGATTGACCTGCTCGGCCCGCACGGGCTTGCGGAGGTAATCGAACGCGCCGAGCTGGAGCGCGCGGACGGCCGTTTCGACCGTCGCCTTCCCCGTCAACATGACGACAAGGACCCGTGGCCACTTTTGCCTCGTCTCGGCGAGCAGGTCCATCCCGCTCTGCCGACCCATCTTGATGTCGGAGAACAGGACGTCGTACTCTCCCGCTTCCAACGCCGCCGTCGCCGCCGCCGCCGACGGCACGGCGGTCACCGTGTGCTTGCCCGCCTGGAGGAGGTCGACGATCTCCTCCCGGAAATCGGCGTCATCGTCCGCAATGAGAATGCGCACTTACTCCCTCACTCTCCCACCGGCGGCAACCTCGAGAAACACGGTTTGCCCCCTATGCCGGGCGGGTAAAAAAGAGATTTCGGGCCCCGACCGGACCGACTCTTCGCCCTCGGTACACGCACCGGGTCGGGCCGGAGCTCGGGCGGAACGATGACCGCCCTTGGGGCGTGTGGTGCCGGAACGCGACGAATGTTCCCAACGCTCAACCCGGGCTAAGGGGGCGGTTATCCAACAATGCCGAATCGGTCGCTCAGTGAGTAGTGAAGTAGACGCTATGGAGAACACCAACGCACCCGAACCGATCGCCGTCCCCAAGCCGATTGCGACCCCACCCATGGAGAAAGACACGCCTGCGAGCTCGAGCCCGCTGCCGGTGAGGGAAACCCCGCCGACGGTGCCCGTTCCGGCCGGCCCAGTCCCCGAGGCGGTTCCCGAGCCGCCCGCTTCGGAAAACGTCGTGACGGAGCAGCCGGGTCCCTCGGCCCCGAGCTCGATCCGCTCCGGCACCCCCGCCGCCGCCTCGTCGGTCTGAGAGCCGGGACCATGCTCGGCTGGATCATCGTCATCGTGGTCGTCCTCGTCGCGCTCGTGTACTTCGGGTTCATCGTCATCGGCTGAACTACGCGGCGAGGCGACTCGCCGCCCCCCGAGGACGCCCGGCGCCCGCCGACGCCCCGTGGGGGGGCGGTCTTCCCTGGCACCACCCCCCGAACCTTTTCCATCGGAATGCGGCGAACGCGGATCGTCGGGAGTAGGCGACGGGACTTCCCACTTCTACGCGCGAAGAGCACGTCCGGCGGGTGGTGCCGATGCCAATCGCTCGATGGAGGGAAACTGTCGGAGAGTCCGGTTCCGGCAGGAGGCGGGGGGGCCCGACCGCTCGGGGACGTCTCCCCACTCCGCAAGGGTTAAACCACGGGTCGAGTGGAATATTCCCGGATGACGGACGAAGCGGTGAGCCGGCAGATGCCGTTCGCCCGGACCGTGTCGTTCTTCGGGTTTGCGGCGCTCGTGGTCCTCGCGGTCGTGTTCTACCTTTGGTGGGGGCTCTCCTTCGGGGTCTGGATCGACAACGGCGTGTACGCCGTCGTGATCGTTCTCCTGCTGTTCGGGCTCGCCGGGATGTGGCTGGTGTTGCCGAACCCGCCGGTACCGGCCACGGACGAACCGACGAAGTCGGGGTAGTCTCCGGCAGCGACCCTCGGTCGGTGGCCTATCCCGCCCCCGAGGACTCG
>DASYOF010000340.1:0-4162 GCA_036007995.1 Thermoplasmata archaeon | reverse complement strand
TTCGCCTGGATCAACATGAGCGTCCCGGCCCCGGACACCGTCCAGAGCTGGAACTTCCCCGGGGCGTACAACGTGAGCGGCGTGAACTACACGATCACCGTGAACGACTCGCTGGTCGGGCTCCACGTCTTCACGGTCTGGCGGGCGAGCCACCTCGTCGTCACAAACTCGCCGGGGGTCGTCATCGCGCTCAACCCGATCAACGACGTCCTCGAGCTCGCCGGGTTCGTCGAAGGCTGGCAGAACTCCTCGTACCGGCAAGGCGGCTTCGACCTCCACGTGGTCGATTCGCGCGTCGACAGCTGGAACCTGTACACGATCAACTCGGTCGCGACCGTGCTCGACTCCCAGTTCGGCGAGATCATCGCGGACGAAAGTTCGACCGTGACGGTCCGGAACTCGAACCTCACGGGCCACGGCGGGTACTATGGCGTGTTCGGGAACGGCACGCTCGACATCGTCAACACGACGATCTCCGACCAGATCATCGGCTACGGGGTCGGACAGGTGCGGCTCCAGAACTGCACCGACGGGACCGAGAGCCCGGCGCAGATCCTGGCGGCGCAGGGCTCGACGATCGTATCGGTCGACACCCTCCTAGGTCCGGACGTCACGTATGCCGCGACCGACCAGGGACGGGTCCAGGTGGCGGCGACCCTCACGGTCGCCCCGTCGATCGACGGCGCGCTCCGGGCCGGAGCCGGCGTCTTCGTCGGGCCGTCGACCGCCGCGACGATTCCGTCGGAGGGCACCACCTCGTCGAACGGGACGATCGCGAGCCTACTGACCTACGAGTCGGTCCGACCGAACGGCACCTCCTGGCTCGGCGCGCTCGACGTCGCCGCGGTGTCGGGCGCGGACGTCGCCGAGACGACCGTCAACCTCTCCGGCCCCACGACCGTCCCGCTCCCGCTCGTCCCCGCCGTGATGTCCGCCTCGCCGACCAACAACACGGGCGGGGTGCCCGGCTCCCTCGACATCGTGCTCGAGTTCGCGGTCCCGATGACCGCCTCGCTCCCGGTGGAGGTGCTCGGGAAGGCGAACCACACGACGACCTGGTCGGACCCATCGACCGTCACCATCGCGCTCTCGGGGCTGCTTCCCGGCACCGCCTACGAGATCGAGGTTCCGCCCGGGGGCCAAACCGCCTGGGGCGTCCGATTGGCCGGCCCGTACTGGTACAACTTCTCCACCGCGCCCAGCGGACCCACCACGCCCGTGCTGGTCGTGGCGGTGCCCGCGAACGCAACGGAGTTCGTCTCGGTCTGGACGAACGTCTCGCTGCGGTTCTCGACCACGATGAACGCGGCCGCCACCGAGTCGGCGTTCTCGGTCTCGCCGGCGGTCCCCGACGGCGTGGTGGTCGTCCAGGGCGAGTGGCTGAACTGGACGCACCCGTCCCCGCTCGCGGCGAACACCTCCTACACGATCGTGGTCGGCCCCGGCGCGCAGAGCCTCGACGGCGGCGGCTTTGCGCATCCGGCGACGTTCAAGTTCGTGACCGGGAGCGCGACGCCCCCCGCCCCGCCCCGGGGGACCGCGCCCGGAAGCTCCGGGCTCCTCGTCCTCGCGGTGGCGGTTCTCGTCGCCGCCGCGGCCGTCGTCGGGGTCGTCCTCTGGCGCTCCCGCCGCCCGCCCCCGCCGGAAGCGCCGGCGCCTCCGCCGGTCTGGGCCGAATAACGGCCTCGGTCGGGGCGGACTACGGGGTCGCCCGCCGAACGAGCGCGGAGAGGCGGAGCCCCTCGATCTCCCAGTCCCGGAAGCCATCGGTCGCCGCCGGCGCGTCGGTCCGGAATTCGAGGGAATCGGCGAGCAGTTCGGAGGCAAGCTTGTCCCGGGCGGCCTCGAGCGCCTCGCGGAGCTCGCCGTCGGCGAACACGATGAGCCCGACGTGGTCGCTGAACGCGAGGCCCATCTCCTTGCGGACCTGCTGGAGCCTCCGGAGCGACTCGCGGAGGAGCCCCTCCCGGTGCAGCTCGGCGGTCGGCCGCGCGGAGAGCGCGTACGCGACGGCGCCGTCCGAGGGACGGACCGCGTACATCGGCTCGGAGAACTGGGTCGCGTTCGCCGGCGGGAGCCGGAGGACGACGCGGACGTTCAGCTCGTCCGCGAGGATCCGGTCGCCGGCCGTGCCGAGCGGCGCGAGGGCGTCCGAGAAGACGACGAACGTCTCGAGCGGGATCCGGGATTTCACGCCGGCGCGCTGGCGGAGCTCCCGTCCGACCTCCACTTCGGCGCGGAGCGCCTCCATCCCCGCGTTCAACGGGCCGTCGAACTGGCCGGTCACCGTCGGCCACTTCGTCAGGTGGACCGAGTCCTGGCCATCGGCGAACCCGAAGCCGTGGAGCTCCTGGTGCAGGTGCTCCGCGAAGAACGGCGTGAACGGCGCGAGCAGCCGGGCCGAGACCGCGAGCGCGTACGAGAGCGTGTCGTTCGCGGCGCGGCGGTCGACCGGGTCGCCGTCGGACCAGAACCTCGGACGCGACCTCCGGAGGTACCAGGTGCTCAGGTCGTCGACGAACGCGCGGATCGCCGCCGCGCCCCGCCGCGGGTCGAACGCGTCGAGCGCGCTCGTGACCTCCCGGACGGTCTCGTCGAGTCGAGAGAGGAGCCACCGGTCGAGGAGGCCGGCCGGCCGTGGGGTCTCGCGGGCGGGCCGGAGGGCGTCGGCCGCGGCGTTGTCGCGGTAGAACGCGTACACGTTGAGGAGCGTTCCCAGCACCCGCGCGGCGCCCGGTCCGATGTCCGACTCCCGGAGCTTCGTCGGCTCCGTGTAATCCGCGGTCAGGAACGCCCATCGGACGGTGTCGCCCCCGTACTTCGCGAGGAGCCCGAGCGGCTCGACCGAGTTCCCCTTCGACTTGCTCATCTTCTGGCCGGAGTCGTCGAGCACGAGGCCGTTCGCGATCGCGACCCGGTACGCTGGCCGGTCGAAGAGCGCCGTCGCGAGCACGAGCATCGTGTAGAACCAGCCGCGGGTCTGGTCGAGCCCTTCCGCCACGAAGTCGAGCGGCGCCGCCGGGTCGAACGGCCCCGGCTCGAACGGATAGTGGTACTGCGCGAACGGCGCCGCGCCGCTGTCGTACCAGCCGTCGATCGTGTACGGCTCGCGCTTCGCCTCGGCCCCGCACGTCGCGCAGGGGAACCGGATCGGGTCGACCCCGACCCGGTGGGGGTCGAAGCCGTCGGGGAGCTTGTGGCCCATCCGATGCTCGAGCTCCGCGAAGCTGCCGACGCAGGTGGCGTGGCCGACCGGGCACACCCAGACGGGGAGCGGCGTCCCCCAGTACCGGTTCCGGGAGAGCGCCCAGTCCTTCGCCTCCGTGAGGAAGTTGCCGAACCGGCCGTCCCGGAGGTGCTCGGGGACCCAGTGGACCTCGTGGTTGTTCCGGACGAGACCGTCCGTGAACCGGCTCGTTCGGACGAACCAGGAGTCGATCGCGCGGTAGATCAGCGGGTTGCCGCACCGCCAGCAGAACGGGTACGTGTGGCGGATCGTCCCGTGGGCGACCAGGAGGCCGCGGTCGTCGAGCTCCTTCGTCAGGATCGGGTCGGCGAGCTTGAACGACTTGCCCGCGACGAGCGGCACGGCGTTCGTGAAGACGCCCCGGCTGTCGAGCGGGTCGTACACGCCGACCCCTTCCCGGGCGCCGACGCGCTGGTCCTCGACCCCGAAGCTGGGGGCGATGTGAACGAACCCGGTCCCCTCGGCCGGCGAAACCATGTCGTCGAGAACGACACGATACCGGCGGGCCGCCGGACCGTCGAGGGGGAACGGCGGGTCGTACTCGAGCCCGGCGAACTCCCGTCCTTCATACCGGCGCACGACCTCCGTCCCGGTCGGGAAGTACCGGGGGACGGCCGCCTCGGCCAAGATCGCCTCGCTGCCGTCGGGCGCCCGGACCCCGACGTACTCGAGGTTCGCCTTCGCGGCGACGAGCAGGTTCGCCGGGAGGGTCCAGGGCGTCGTGGTCCAGACGAGGAGCCACCGGGCCGGCGCCCCGGCCGCCCCGTGGAGGCGGAACCGAACGGTGACCGACGGGTCGGTCGTTTCCTTGTACCCTTGGGCGACCTCGTGGGAGGAGAGCGGGGTCTCGCACCGGGGGCAGTACGGGAGTACGTAGTGGCCCTTCTCGAGGAGCCCCTTCGTCGAGAGCTCCTT
>DASYOF010000339.1:0-5494 GCA_036007995.1 Thermoplasmata archaeon | reverse complement strand
CCGCCCGCGCCGGCGACGACCGTGAGCTCGTACTCGGTCGAGAACGTGACGGTGAGCGCCGAGGTCGAGGGGATGGTGACGGGGCCGGGGATGGTGCCCGGCACGTACCGGGTCCCCGCGCCGACGTAGAGGGTCGGCACGACGATGGTGTAGTTGCCCGCGGCGAGCCCGAGGATCGTCAGCGCCGCCGACGTACCGCTCGCGCCCGTCGCGCCCGTCGTCACGTTCCACTCCACGCCCGCGGGGAGACCCGCGGCGGTGACCGTCAGGTTGTACTTCGTGGGGGCCGGCGGGGGGATCGGGGAGAACTGCGCGACGACGGTTCCGGGGCCGGTCACGTCGACGGTGAACGCGCCGGTCTCGCCGTTCACGGCCGTGTAGGAGAACATGGTCGACAGGCCCTCGAGCTGCCACCCCGAGGATGCCTCGGTCGTGACCACCGTCGAGCTCCCGTTCGCGACCCACCCGCTCGGCGGAGCGATCGTGCCGTTGCCGACGACCTCGGTCGTGAGGAGGTCGAGGAGCGAGTACATCACCTGGATCGTGCCGTCCCCGGTGACCGCGAGGGTGCCGTTCGGGTTCGTCGAGAACGACGGGACGACGTTCATGACGGAGCCGAGCTGGCCGGTCGGCAGGTCGGTCGCGTTCTCCGCCTGGAACGTGAGCGAGCCGTTCGCAAAGCCGGGGATCGCGCGCGATCCGTTGGCGGTGAACCCGAAGCCGCCGAGCCGGAACGAGAACGATGTCCCGGCGGGAAGTCCGACCTCGGACACCGTGATCACGTCGCCGAGCGAGGCGTTCCGGACGAAGTTGGCGAGCTCGGTGACCGGCCCGTTGGCATGGATCGTCGGCGTCGACTGGGTGTTCTGCGATCCGCTCGTCGCTCCGTTCCCCGTTCCGGACCACGCCACGAAGTGGAAGCCGGGGAGCGCACGCTCGCCGAGCTGGACCGCGGCGCCGGACGCGAACCAGGCGCTCGCCGGGGCGGCCGAGCCGCCGACGGTCGCGTTCACTTCGACCCAGTAGCGAGGCGTGTAGACCAGGACCACGGTCGCCGGGCCCTTGATCGTCACCGTGGACGGCGCCGAGACGTTCCGCCACGACGACTGGTTCACGATGTCCGAGAACACGTCGACCCCCGTCACATTGTACTCCGTGCCGTTCGACCCGACGACCGTCCCGCCGGTCGCGGAGTAGCTGCCCGCGGCGAGGCTCGTGACGGTGGAGTTGCCGCTGCCGACCCCGTAAGACGTCGAGTTCCACGAGTAGGACCACGGTAGGCCGTCGGGGAGCCCGCTCGTGGCCACATCGACTGGGAACGAATCGCCCGCGAGCGACGTCGTCCGGTTGAACTGGACGTTGACGAGCGCCTGCGCGGGGATCTGCACCGGCGAGGCCGGGTTCGACGTCGGGACCCAATAACCGCCCGACGCGGGGACCGTCCAGACCTGGTAGGCGATCGGGCCGATCGTCGCCGACCCGTTCACGAGCAGCCAGGGGGTCGAGCTCGACGCGGTGGTCGCGCCGAACGGCGAGGACATCGACACCGTCCACGTCGTGTTCGCCGGCAGGCCCGATTCGTGGAACGTCATCGACGCATTGTCCTGCAGGCAGCCGACGGTCGTCGGCGACGGGTAGAACTGGACCGAGCAGTAGCCGATCGTGAGGAAGTTCGCCGTCTCGTTCAGCGGCCCGTTCGCCGTGATCGTGGTCGAATTCGAGGTGGTGTTCGACGAGCCGGCCCCCGTGCCGGTCCACGACTGGAAGGAGAGGTTGAACACCGTCGTCGCGTAGCAACCCCCCGTCGGGTAGGCCCCGAGCGAGCAGTAGTACGACCCGATGGGCGTCACGTTCAGCCCGACGACCGTACCGGGCGCGACCCAGTTCGCGCCCGGGCCGGGCGTGATGTTGTAGTTCAGCTGCGGGCAGGCCGGGTCGTCCCAGGCGGGAGCGGGTGAGCCTTGGAAGCAGTACGTCGCGACCGGGGGGACCGCCGTCGGGAACGAGGGGACGGTCGAGATCGCGAGCAGGTACTGCTGCGTGTAGGCCACGGTAACGGTGGTGCTGGAGGAGATCGTGGCGGGCGACGTGAGGCTCGGAACCCCGAAGTACCGGTCCCCGTAGCCGGCCGTGACGTTCAGTGCGAGGATCCAGGAGATGTTCGCGCCGGTCGGGATGCCCGAGACGATGAGCGACGCCGGGGCGACCGCCGCGCGCTCGTTGCCCATCACGCTGACGTTCCACCGAACGTTCGTTCCGAGGCCGCTCTCGGTGAACGTGAGGGAGACGCCGGTACCGGTGAACTGCTGGGAGAGCGTGATCTCGCTCGTGCAGGCGGCGGTCGGGAAGATCGGGTAGAGCGAGGTGGTCGCCCAGCCGGGGCAGACGTCGAGCGTCCACGCGAGCCAGAGCTGGCCGCCCGCGGCGACGGCGGTCGCGTACTCCCCGTCGGGGACGTTCGGGTTCGTGAACAGCTGCGTCCAGTTGTTCGAGACCAGGTACGGCCCGGAAAACGTCGAGCCGTTGTCCGAGGACTGGGCAAACATTTCCTGCTGGGGGCCGCAGAACAGGCCGAAGTACCGCGACGGCTGGCAGAGCGAGTAGTTGTCGTAGGTGAAGACGAGGTCGATCGCCCCGCTCCGGTTCACCGTGACGCCCGGGTTGTACCCGTAGCTGGCGGCGTAGAGGCCCTCCGACCACAGCTCCGGCAGGACGGCGTGGGCGGGAGACCAGGTGGCTCCGCCGTCGGAGGAGTTCCCGACGAAGACGACGTACGGGTCGAGGAGCGGCTGGCACGGCCCGGTTCGGGGGCAGTTCGTGATGATCTCGGACGCCGAGAAGGTGACGACCAACTGTCCGGAGGCGGCGCCGTAGGCGAGCTGCGGGCTCGGGTCGACAAACGCGTCGAGGTACCGGCTCGGGGCGACGATCGCCCCGGCCTCGATGGTGGAGACCGAGAACGACGTGCCGTTGTTGCTCGAGCTCGCGGCGACCACGTCGGCACGCCACCCACCGGGAAGGCACGTCGAGTTCTGGCAACCGAGCGAGCTGTGGTAGGTGAAGTTCGTCGCGTAGCCAGCGACGAGGGTCCCGTTCGGCAGGACGACGATGTCCGGGTTGGCCGACACCGACGGGTTCCCCGCGGTGACGGTCTGCGGGAGGTTCGTCGGGGCGGACGACCAGGTCGATCCGCCGTCGACGGAGGCGAGGAACTGGACTTCGGAATCCCCCGCGGGCGTCGAACCGGAGAACCCGATCCCTTCGGAGATGTTCGTCCACGTGACGTAGATCGTGTTTCCGATGGCGCCGACCCACGGCCGCTCGTCCGCGTAGCCGCTCGCGTTCAGCCCCGGATTGTCCGCGACCTGGAGGGTCTGCGGGGTCGTCCACGTCGAGCCGTTGTTGTAGCTTTCGGTGAACAGGAGCTCCGAGGTCGAGACCGTCCAGGCGGACGGCCCGAGCTGGAGCGCATAGAGAGGCCCGCTCGTGTTGAACGCGACGTAGGCGAGGACGAGCGTCCCGTTCGAGAGGCTCGCGAGGCTCGGCTCCCAGGCGTCCGGGGCGGCGGTGGCGACGGAGGCGGAGCACGTGGACGGGGCGCCCAGGTAGCTCGGAGTCGACCATGCCGACCCGCCGTTCGTCGAGACCGTGAACCCGATCTCGCTCTGCGCGGACCCGCGGGCGATGGCGCACGGAGAATCGTTGGTCCACGCCGTGTAGGCGACCCCGATCGCCCCCGTCGTGGTGAAGTTGACCGAGGGGTCGTTCGAGGCGTTCACGCAGGTCGACGCGTAGCACGTCAGCTGGGAGAGCGACGCGTTTGGCACGAGCTGGTTGGTGAAGAACACCCCCGGACCGCTCGACGGAGCGCCGGCCGCGGAGCGCGAGGCGGCCGGGCTTGCGTGGCCGCCCGGAGTCGGGGCCGCGGACGACGCGGGGCCGGCGGACGCGTTGGACGACGAGGGGGAGTTCGCCGGCGCGCCGAGCGCGAACCCGGGGAAGGCGAGGCCCATCAGGACGACGACGCCCACGACGCCGACCGTGGCGATCGACGCGCGGAACCGTCGGTTCATGGCTCCGACCCCCCCGAGGACGCGCTCGGCTCGTCCGGCTCCGCCTGGCCCGTCGGTGGCCGTCCTCGCCGCCCAACGAGTAGGCCGACGACGACCCCGACGACCAGGCCGACGACCGCGAGGCCGGCGATCTCGAGCGTGCTCGGGGACGACGAGCCGCTCGTGGTCGTGCTGCTCGGGGCCGAGACGAACGTCGCCTGTTCCGAGACCGGGCCGAGGGCGCGGATGGACGGCCCCTGGTCGGACCCGGAGTACGAGCCGTTCCCCGACCCGCTCCATCCCTCGAAGATCGAGCCGCCGAGCGGCGTCGCATTGAGCAGGACCGTCGTGCCCGCGACGACCCAGCCCGACGTCGGGCCGACCGTGCCCGCGCCGACGCTCGAGACCGCGACCCAGTACTCCGCGGTGAACGGCACCGGGACGGGGACGTTGGCGCCCGTCACAACGACCGTGCTCGCGGTCGGCGCGGGAACGTACCGCACACCGGAGGCGGCCCCGCCCACGTCCGGGACGGAATAGGTATGGGTCCCGTTCGCCACGCCGGTGACGACGAGCGGCCCGGAGGCCGACGCGTACGCGACGCCGTCGAACAAGACCGACCACGCGGTGCCCGTGGGAAGCGCGCTCGAGGGCTGGAAGGTGACCGAGTACGTCGGCGTGACCGCCGCCGGCCGGACGGCCCAGGCGGCGAGCTCGGTGACCGCTCCGGTCGGCGCGACCGTGATGGTGGACGCGGCGCTCGTGATCGAGCCCGGTCCCGAGCCGGTCCATCCGAGGAAGAGGTACCCGCTGTTCGTCCGCTCACTGAGGACGAGGGAGTCGCCCACGGCGATCCACGTGGGAACGCCCGGCGTCGCCCCGGTGACGACCCCGCCCGCCGTGGCACTCACCGTGACGGCGTACGCGGCGGCGAACGTCACGTTGAAGATCCGGGTCACGCAGGCGGTGGTCGGCGTCGTCGGGAGCGGGGCATACTCGGTCCCCGTGCTCGACGCGACCGCCGGGAAGTACACCGGGTAGTTCCCGACCGAGCCGGAGAGCGCGCACGAATAGAGGTGCGGGATGACGAGCGTGCTGACGTTCGTCGAGTACCCGCTCCCGTTGACGAACACCGTCCAGTTCGTGCCGGTGGGGAGTCCGGTCTCGTTGACCGTGAGGTTGAACCGGTCGAGGGGCATCGGGACGAAGCTCGCGGCTTCCACGATGGGGCCGGTCGGGCGGACCGTCGCGGTGAGGTTCGGGCCGGTATACGAGCCCGGACCGGTGCCGCTCCAGCCCCCGAACGAGTAGCCCGAGCTCGGCCGGGCCGTGACCGACTGGAGCGCGCCCGACGCGACCCATCCGGACCCACCGGGAGCCGATACCGTGCCGCCGGTCGAGCCAAGCAGCGTCACCTTGTAGGCGCCGGTGAAGTTGATGTC
>DASYOF010000338.1:0-3518 GCA_036007995.1 Thermoplasmata archaeon | reverse complement strand
GCACGCGATCCGCCGGGTGAACGACAGTCCGATCACATCCCAGGGGACGCTGGCCGGGACCGGGTCCGGCCGGCTCGGCAGGGAGTCGAACCGTCTCGGGCGGATCCGGTACGCTTCCCAGATCCTCCGGACCGTCATGTGGCTGACGCGGTACTCGCGGGCGAGTCGGCGGGTCGACCAGCTGGGACGACCGTCCGGCGGCCGGGCGACGGTGGCGCGGACGATCGCCTGGAGCCGCTCTTCGGAGATCCGGCTTCGGCGCACTTTGGCCGGCCGGTCCTCGAGCCCACGAAGTCGCGACGTGAGGAATCGACGACGCCACCGGGCCACCATTTGTCGGCTCACGTCGCTGCGTCGCGCGACCTCGAGATTCTGGAGGCCCTCCGCCGCCAGGAGGATCAGCGAGGCCCTCCGCCCGACAACGCCGCCCCGCGCGCGCAGCTGCCGGAGGCGCGCCCGCTCTTCGGGGCTTACGGTCACGGCGGAGGCGACCCGCACGAACCGGGAGGGATCCTCCCGGGCTTAAGGGCGTCTTCTCGGCGACTCACCGTATATGGACTGCTCCAAATGTTCCAGTTTGGCTCGGATAGATATGGCCGAGCGGGTGTGGCCCGTCGATGACGCCCAAGTCGACCAGAACCGGTGGTGTGAGCAAGTCGAAGAAGTCCGCCGCCTCGGAGATCGCGCCGGGGGTGTTCGTCGGCGGATGGAACGATGCCGTCGCGTTCGAGGGGGTGCGAATCTGCGTCCTCGACGACCCCCCGGAAGAACCGCTCCCCGGATCGACGCACGTGCCGATCTACGATGGCAAGCGGGACGCGGTCCTGCCCGCCAATCTCGACCGGGTCGCGGAGCTGGTGGAGAAAGCGACGCACGACCACTCCCCCGTCCTGATGTTCTGCGGCCACGGGATCCGACGCGGCTCCCTCGCGGGCGCGTGGTACCTCCAGCGGCACGACGCAGTGACGCTCGACGAGGCGTACGCCCGGGTTCGTGCGGTGCGACCGAAGATCGAGACCGGGGAGGAATGGGTGGGGCACTGGCCCCCGGTTCCCGCCCCTACGAAGCGGAAGGCGTGACCGGCCGGCCATGCAGCCCGAGGACGACCCGGACCCCGAGTGGGTCGCCCGCCTCTCCGGGCGGAGCGTCGGCAGCGCCCGCCGGGCGCTGACCGAGGCCGCCGGCGAGACCCGGCTCTTCCGGCACATCGCCCGGGAACACGGACGCGAAGGACGGAGGTCGTACGTGGAGATCGACGCGCCGCTCGAGCTCCACGCGCTCGTGCGCCTCACCCGCCCTCGCCACGTCGTCGAGGTCGGCGTCTCGTCGGGCGTCTCCTCCGCCTACGTCCTCGCCGCGCTGCGGAAGAACCGCCGGGGGACCCTCCACTCCATCGACTTGCCGAGCTTCGAGCGGCCGCGGCGCGGACGAGCCCGGCCCCCGTTGCATTCCTGGAGCCTGCCGAGCGGGAGGTCCACGGGCTGGGCCGTTCCGCCGGGTCTTCGCCGCGGATGGGACCTCCGCCTCGGGGACAAGCGGGAGCTCCTCCCCGTCCTCTCGGACGAGCTCCCCCGGATCGACCTGGTCGTCTACGACGTTCCGCACGAGGACGCCGCGACCTATCGGGAGTTCGCGGCGGTGGACCGACGCCTCCCGCCGAACGGCATCGCCATCGCCGATCACGGACCGGGGGGCGGACTGTGCGGCGCGCTTCGGCGCTGGGCCAGAAGGCGAGATTCGACCGCGGTCGGACGGACGGGACTCGGGCTGTACGGATTCCGGGCCGGGAAGCGGCCCAAGGTTCCCCGGTCCGGTCCGGCCTGAGGGGCCGGAGCCCGACCGTCGGAATCGTTAAATTTCGACCCCCGGTCGGAACGACCGGATGCAACGCTACCCGGTCCGGAACACCCATCGCCGGAACCTCGAACCGACCGCGCTGGAAGCGATCTGTCGCACGCATTTTGAGGACGTGGCCCGCGACGGGACCTCGGTCACGGCCCGATGGGGCGCGATTGAGCGACTCCTGGCGCGCGCGGAGGGCAAGGAGCTCGGCGTCGAGCTCACCATGAACCCGAAGGTCGAGGAGCCCGTCGCGCGGGAGACGATCGCCCGGTACAACACCTTCCTCGCCGAGGCGACGGGATTCACCTCGAAGGAGAGGGCGAAGCGTCTCCGAAAGTCGGCCGGGGAGTGACCTCGGGATGGGTCCGGCCGGCGCCTTGCCGCCCGCCAATACCGAGGTCGAGCGGATCCGCTCGACGGTCGCCCTGTACTTTCCGGTCTACGAGACCCGCATCACCCCGCTCTCCCTGATCCTGATGGTCCAGGTCGACCCGGCGACCCTCGAGGAGCGGTTCGACAAGCTTCGTCAGGAGTTCTGGACGAAGTTCTACATCCCGCAGATCCGCCGCGAGGGCGGAGAGTACCTCATCGAGGTCATCCGGCGCCCGCGACGGACCCCCTGGAGCTCGCTGTCCAACCTCGTGCTCCTGTTCGTCACGATGGGCACGACGATCCTCGCGGGGGGCTTCCTCTGGGTCGCCTACGTCGGCGGCACCGGACTGACGCTGCCGGACGTCGGATACGGCGCGATCTTCTTCGGCTTTCCGCTCCTCGCGATCCTCGGCTGCCACGAGCTCGCCCACTTCGTGATGGCCCGGCACCACCACGTCGAGGCGTCGCTGCCCTACTTCATCCCGGTGCCGCCGCCGTTCCTGCTGTTCGGGACGTTCGGCGCGTTCATCAGCCTGCGCGAACCGATCCCGAACAAGAAGGCGCTCCTCGACATCGGCGCCTCCGGGCCGCTCGCGGGGTTCGCGGTCGCCATCCCGGTCACGATCGCCGGCATGTTCCTCAGCGCCCACGCCCCGACCCTCTCGGTCGCCAACTGCGGTCCGTCGTTCCTCGGCTTCGGATACGGGAATCTCGAGGTCGGGGTCTCCGGGTTCTGGTACGTCCTGTCGAAGTTCGTGCCGGTAAGCTTCGTCAGCCTCCACCCGCTGGCTCTCGCCGGATGGGTGGGCCTGCTCGTCACCGCGATCAACCTCCTCCCGGCGGGCCAGCTCGACGGGGGCCACGTGTTCCGCGCCCTGTTCGGAGACAAGACCCGGTGGGTGAGCTATGGGGCGGTCGGGCTTCTGTTCATCCTCGGCTTCGCCTATCCGGGCTGGTTCATCTTTGCGATCCTGATCGTCGCCCTCGGGATGCGGCACCCGCCGCCGCTCAACGACATCACCCCGCTCGACCGGAAGCGGATCGCCGTCGGGGTGCTCGCCGTAGCCGTCCTCGTCAGCGGGTTCGTGATCATCCCGATCAGTCAGCCGAGCGGCGCGTTCTCGATCACCGGCGGCGCGACCGTGTCGTCCCCGACCGGGACCGGTATGGCCGACATGACGTCCGTGACCGTCGTCGACCAGGACGCGGTCGCCCACGGCTACCTCCTCGAAGGTTCGGTGAAGAGCGTCACGGCGGTCGTTAACGGCAGCGCGGTCTCGCTGCAGGGGTCGGCGTTCACGGAG
>DASYOF010000337.1:0-5517 GCA_036007995.1 Thermoplasmata archaeon | reverse complement strand
CGGGGGAACCTGGTCGCTCCTCACGACCGCCGTCGGCCCCGACACTCGGGGAGGCCCGGGGCTCGCGTACGATGCCGCGGCGGGCGCGGTGGTGATGTACGGGGGGTTCCCGGCCAACACGTACTACGACGCCACCTGGGTGCTGAAGGCCGGGGTGTGGACCCACTACGCCGTGACCCCGACCCCCGGGGCCGGGACGATCTGGGGTCAGATGGCCTACGACGCCGCCGACCAGTACGTCGTTCTGTTGCAAGGGGACGGGGCGTACAACGGCACCTGGGAGCTCAACTTCACGTCCGGCGGGTCGCCGCCGCCACTCTCCGTTACCGCAACGGCGACTCCCACCTCCGGGACCGTCCCGCTCGCGGTGGCGTTCGCCGCGACCGCCTCGGGAGGGACGTCCCCGTACTCGTACTCGTGGAACTTCGGGGACGCGTCGACGAGCACCTCGCAGAACCCGAGCCACACCTACGAGCGGGCGGGGAGCTTCTCGGCGACGCTCAACGTCACGGACTCCGCGTCCGGCAAGGTCTCGAAGAGTTGGACGATCGTCGTCTCGGCCGCCGCCCTGCAGGCCTCGATCTCGGCGGAACCGACGACGGCGGCCGTCAACCAGACCGTCACGTTCACGTCGACGGTATCCGGTGGGACCTCACAGTACACGTACCTCTGGGAGTTCTCCGACCATTCCTCGTCGACGAGCGCGAACCCGAGCCACTCGTTCGGTGCGGCCGGGAGCTACCTCGTCACGTTCGTGGTGAACGATTCCCACGGAAGCTCGGTCCGGCGGAACGTGACCATCACGGTGACGGCGTCGACGAACCCGAACCAGCCCGCGTCGGCGTCGACCCCCATCGTCACCTGGATCGCGGTCGGGGCGCTGCTGATCATCGTGATCGTCTTCGTCGCTTTCCTGCTCTACCGCCGCCGGCGCAAGCCGGACGCGACGGCGCCCCCCGCCGTCGCGCCCCCGGCGCCGCCCCCGCCGAGCTGAGTCGGGGCCGACCCGGGACTACGGGCGGAACTCGAAGACCCGGTTGAACGGGGTCGTCGCCGCGACCCGGGACCGGGTGAATCCGCCCGCCCGGGCGACCTCGTTGAGCTGGGCCGCGGACGCCTGCGCGCCGAGGCCGGCCCCGTCCGGCTGGAACATCGACGCCGGCGTGCAGATCATCGAGGAGGCGCTGTAGTAGATCCGGCCGACCGGGTTCACGTTGTCGCCGAGCGTCTCGCCGGCGGCCGGCTCGACGACCATCCAGGTACCGTCCGGTTTCAGGGTCGAACGGACCCGCTTCGCCCCCCCGAGGGGGTCGGACATGTAGTGGAGGCAATCGAAGACCGTGACGAGGTCGTACCCCTCACCGGGGAACGCCTGCGCGGTGGCCACGTCGAAGTGGACGCGCTCGACGGCGCGCTCCTGGGCGGCGTAGTACCGGGCCGCCTCGACGGAGCCCTTGTGGTAGTCGAACCCGAAGAACTCGGACCGGGGGTACGCCTGGGCCATGAGAAGCGTCGACGAGCCGTACCCGCAGCCGACGTCGGCGACCTTCGCCCCCTTCTCGAGCTTCGGCACGACGCCCTCGAGCGCCGGGAGCCACCCGCTGACCAGGTTCCCGACGTAGTTCGGCCGGAAGAACTTGCTCGTCCCGACGAACAGGTTCGCGTCGCGCTCGTGCCAGCCGACGCCCCGGCCGGACCGATAGGCGTCGAGGATCCGCGCCTCATCCCGGTAGTTCGCCGAGGCGAGGAGGAACGCGCCCGGGAAGTAGGCGGGACCCTTCTCGTCGGTCAGGACGAACGCCTGCTCGGGCGTCAGGAAGAACCGGCCCGACTTCGCGTCGTGGCTCACGTAGCCGGACGCGAGCTGCGCGGCGAGCCACTCCCGGACGAACCGCTCGTTCGTCTCGGTCGCCTTGGCGAGCTCCGTGGAGGTCCGGCCGCCGGGGACGTGGAGGCCGGTGTAGAGGCCGAGCTTCTCGCCGACCACGATCGTGGAGCCGTGCATGACGGCGCCCAGGTCGTTCACGAACTGTTCGACGAGCTGATTGATCTTCTCCGGGTTCGGTTGGGCCGTTGGCTCCATCGAAATTCCCCTCTCGGCGCCTTCGTCCGCCGACGGCCGGGCGGGTATAGAAACGTTCGCCGGTCCTCGGCGCGCGAAGGGGGGTCGCCCTCGCTGCCGGCGGCCAGGAGAGCGGGTCAGCTCAGGGAGAACGCGTACAGCTCGTTTCCGCCGGCGACGTAGACGCTGCCGGGGGACGCGGCGGGGGAGAGGAACGGGTCGACCGACCCAAGGGCGAAGGAGTCGACGGGCTGGCCGGTCGTGAGGTTGAAGCCGAGCAGGTGCGCGTTCGAGATGTCCACGACCCACGCGACGCTTCCCGTGATGATCGGGGCGCCGGCGTCGAACGGCGAGGTGTGCCAGGCCACCGAGAAGCTCGACGCTCCCGCTGCCAGATCGAACAGACCGTCGGTGCACGGGACGAGGATCGAGTCCCCAACTCGGGCCGTGCTGCCGTAGGCGCCACCCGTGCACACGGTCGCGTTGTAGATCTGGCCGCCGATCCCGCCGAGGTCGGACCCGGAGAGGAGGTAGCCCACCCCGGCCTTGCCGATCTGGAACAGGTCGCCGTTGGGAAGGATCGTCGGGGTGACGGAGCCGAGGTCGGTGTCGTGCGCGTTCAGCTCGGCCCAATTCGTGGGGGCGAAAAACCCGAGTTCGACGAGGCCGGGAGAGAGCTCGATGACGCTGTCGCCATGGTCGAACGTCGTACTGGAGGCGCCGTTCCCCGTCGAGACGAAGAGATCTCCGTCCGAGGCCACGGCGGGGCCGCCGGGCGCCCAGATCGCCCCCTCCCGCTGCGTCGGCACTTGGTAGGCGATCAGGTTCGAGGAACCGCTCGTGGGCGCCCCCACCACCCACCCGTGGTACTGCGCGCAGTCCCCCGCGAGGCCGCCGAACGGAACGTAGACGTAGCCGTTGGCGAGGGCGAGCGCGCCGCGCTGCTGCTGGTTGGTCGGGATCGATCCGGCCGGGTCGACCACGACCCGCGACTCGACCGAGCCGTTGCCCACGTTGAGCCCGAACAGCATGTGCACCGGCGGGGAGGAATCGAGGAACGCCACGGCGTACAGGGTCCCGGTTGCGGCGTCGATGACCGGGGTGCCGGTGATGCCGCTCGGATTGATGTCCCCGCACGGGAGGGTGGACCCCGGCACCGGGGAGCCGAGGGTGGTCTGCCAGCGGATTTCCCCGGAGGACGCATTGATCGCATAGACCGAGTTCTTCTCGGTCACGACGTAGACGGAGTCTCCGCACACGAGGGGCTCGGCGTAGACCTGGCCATCCAGGGTGGTCGGAGCTGCCCAGCGCGCCGACGCGCCGGTGATGTTAGGCTCGACCGCAACGCCGTCGCGCGCGTTGTCCTCGTGGTAGGTGGTCCAATTCCCCGAGCTTTCGTTCCCGGGAGACATCGGGCAACCGGCGACCCCCGATACCACCGGCGGGGGAGCGTGCGAAGTTGGCGTGACGAGCACAAGATAGGCGGCGGCCCCGGCCACCGCCAAGAGGATCGCGACGACCAGCACCACGATCGCGATCGTTCGCTCCGTCATCGGCGCCCACCCCGCACTCGTCCTGCGCCGATATCCGTGTTGGGCACGAGCCGCCCGTCTGCCGCCGGCTTTCGATCCGGGACGGCACGGGACCTCGGCCCGACGGGGGTACGGGCGGGGGAGTGGGCGACCGGGAATCCCCGGCTGGACGGGCCCGCCGGGATTCGAACCCGGGTTCGAGGCTCCGGAGGCCTCTGTGATGTCCAAGCTATACTACGGGCCCAGTCGGGCGGCGGTAGGTCGTCGCTACGTAAGTGTTGCGACCTCGGGCCGCCGGCCCGAACCCTCCGATCGGCCGTCGACCGGCCGCCTGGCGAACGGGGTTGGGAGCTGTCGGGATCCGGGAGTCTCAGGCTGCGATTCGGGCGAGGCCGTCGAGATAGATTTAATAAGGCGGCCCCAGAGAATGAACTCCTGCCCTCGGACACGAGCGGCACGGGTAAACATGACCACAAAGCACCAGGTCCGCATCCGCCTCCAGCCGCTGACGAAAGCCAAGGCCGGCCCCGTCCCGACCCCCGTCCGCCGGTAGGCGAACGGACGATCGGGGCGCGCTCCCCATCCTCCGGCTCTTCGGGCCGCCATCGGCGACCCCCGGAGAGTCGGACGGCTCCCGTCCCCCCCGTCCGTCCGCGCGACGGAACGGGTGGCCGGGAGCTGAATTAGCCCCGTTGCCTCGAACCTTCTCCCGTGCTTCGTCCTCGAACCAAGCGCTCGTTGAGCCCGTTCCGGCTTGCCAACGGGGACATCCTGCTCGCCCGCGACGTCTTCGGCCTCGGTCGGAGGATCCCGTACGACGGGTCCGACGCGCTGTGGCGACTCCTCCGGCTCATGGACGGTTCGCGGGACCTCCCGGCCCTGACTCGCGCCGTCCGGAGGACTCACCGGGGGTGGGACGACCTCACCACCCGACGCGCTCTCGCGCGACTGGAAAAGTTGGGGGTGATCGAGGAGGGCGCGGGGGCCGTCGACGCCGGGCTTTCCCCGGCCGAGGCGGACCGGTACTCCCGGAACCTCGACTTCTTCTCGTTGGTGACCCTCGGTTCCCCCCTCAGCGGCGTGGAGATCCAACGGCGTCTCCAGGCGGCCCGGGTCACGATCCTGGGCGTGGGCGCCATCGGCACGGCGACCGCCGCCAGTCTCGCGGCGGCCGGGGTCGGCCACCTACGCCTCCTCGACCCCGACCGGGTCGAACTGTCGAACCTGAACCGGCAGATCCTCTACCGTTCGGGCGACGTGGGGCGCTGGAAAGTCGACGCGGCTGCCGACCATCTGAAAGCGATCAACCCCCACCTGAAGGTCACGAAGCAGCGGCGGTTCGTCCGGTCTCCGCGCGAGCTCGGGCCGCTGCTCGACGGCTGCGACCTGTTCATCCTGGGGGCCGACCGACCGCACGAGATCCTCCTCTGGGCCAACGATGCCGCCGTCGCCCGGGGGACCCCCTGGCTCGACAACAGCTACTCCGGCCCTCGCTGCGCCATCGCGCTGTTCGTCCCCGGCCGGACGCCTTGCCTCCGGTGCCTCCAGCACGAGCTCGAACGGCGGCAACGGGCGGAGAAGGTGTTCGTGGGCCAGGCCCTCTTCCCAGAACCCGCGGGAAACGCGGTAATCGCGCCGACGGCCGGGATCGCCGGCCACCTCGGGGCGCTGCGGTCGCTCTACTTCCTCGCCGGCCTACGTCCCGAGGACGACGGCGTGCTGGTCCAGCTGAATCTCTGGACACCGGGCGACGTCTACGTCGTCCGGCCCAAGTTCTGGCGCGCCTGCCCGGCGTGCGGCCCGGGCCGGCCCTCCGCCTAGCGGGCCGTCCCGCCCGAACGTCCCCGGCCCGGGGCCGCCCCGAACGGTGGGTCCTTGACGGGGGAGGGTCCTGATGGTCCCGATGCTCCCCGGGGAACCGCC
>DASYOF010000336.1:0-1900 GCA_036007995.1 Thermoplasmata archaeon | reverse complement strand
CGAGGAAGTCAATCTTCTGGCCCTTCCTTATCACGGCGAGCTCCTTCAGCTTGTAGTGAGACCAGAGCGTCGCGAAGATCCCGATCGGGATGTTCACGTAGAATATCGACTGCCAGCCCGCCACGCCAGTCAGCACCCCGCCGAGGACAAGACCCATCAGAGTCCCGATCACGATGGAGACCTGGTTGATCCCGAGCGCCTTCCCCCGCTCGCCCGCGGGAAAGGCATCGGTCAGGAGCGCCGCCGAGTTCGACCAGAGGAACGCGGCCCCCGCCCCTTGGATCACCCGGGCCGCGAGGAGTTCGGGGCCGGTCGCGGAGATGCTCGCGAGACCCGATCCGACCGTGAACACGGCGAAACCCAGCGTGTAGAGCTTCACCCGGCCGTACATGTCCGAGAGCCGGCCGAAGGAGAGCAGGAGCGTGGTCGTCACGACGCTGTAGGCGAGCATGACCCACAGAAGGACGGCGGGGTCGGCGCCCGGGAGCTCGCGACCGATCGTCGGCAGGCTGATCAGGACGATCGACGCGTCGATCGACGCCATCAGGGTCCCGATCGTGGTGTTGCTAAGGACGACCCATTTCTGATTGACCATCGCGTGCCGTAGTTGATGACGGTTTGAGGCGGCCGAGGCGCTTAGGGTTGACGGCGGTCGAGATAGGGCGGCGGCGAAACGGTAAACCTCCCTGCTGGGTCGCAGGGGAGGTTCGAAAGGGGGCGGATGACGGACAAGAAGGCCGCCCACCACTCCGACGGGACGAAACCCGAGGGAACCCCCGCGAAGCCTGCGGCGCCCGCAATCCCCGAGGAACATTCGGGTAGAGCGGCCGAGCGGAGCGCGCCCCCGCCGACGAACGACAGGGCTTCGGCCCCGCCCGGAACTCCGGCCCCGCCGAAAGCGGCCCGACCGACCCGCCCGGCCGCGACCCCGACGGCGGCCGAGCTCGAACTGCTCTCCAAGGACCTGACCTGGAGCCGTCCGCCCCGAAGGTCCGCGGCGGCCCCGCTCGACTTCACGGCGACTCGGCGCCTGCACGTGGTCCTGGTCGGCTGGGAATTTCCGCCCCACCACTCCGGGGGTCTCGGCGTCCATTCTCTCGAGCTCTGCCGGGAGCTCACCCGTATGGGCCACCGCGTCACTTTCCTCACCCCGTTCACTGGGCCGTTCACCGAGGTACCGGGGGTCGAGTTCCGGTTCCCGACCGGGCCCGAGCCAGGCGAGCCGGCCCCGTCGTACCCCGAAACGTACTTCGCGGGCGAGCTGGCGCGGGGCTCCTCGGCCCAAGCCATCCAAGGGTGGGACGCCTGGGTCGAGTCGCGGTCGGGGCTGGAGGATGCCAGCGTCGTCCACATCCACGACTGGTTCGGGACCGTCGGTGGAGTCGCCCTCGGGCGCCGTCTGGGCGTGCCGGTCGTGCTCACGATCCATTCGACCGAGTACGATCGATCGCTCGGCCACCCGGGCGAAGCGATCCGATGGCGAGAGGAGTACGGGGTCCGCCAGGCGGACATCACGATCGCCGTGAGCCAGCACCTCGCCCGTCAGTTGATCGACCGATACGGGGCTCCGCCCGAGCGGATGCGGGTGATCTACAACGCGGTACGGCCCACGCCTCGTCTCGAGGGGGTGGAGGCCGCCGAGCGGATCGTGCTGTGCCTCGGGCGCCTCACCGCGGTGAAAGGGATCGACACGTTCCTCCGGGCGGCCGCCCGCGTCGCCCCCGCGTTCCCGGACGCGCTCTTCGTCGTGGCCGGCCAAGGGCCGGAGTATCCGCGGTTGATCGACTTGGCGGTGCACCTCGGGATCAGCGACCAGGTCGTGTTTCTGGGCCATGTCACCGAGCAGGAGCGGCTGGTCCTGCTCGCATCCGCCTCGGTATTCGTCCTCCCGTCGGTGGTC
>DASYOF010000335.1:0-1723 GCA_036007995.1 Thermoplasmata archaeon | reverse complement strand
GCGCCCTGACCGGTTCGACGATGACGGTGACGATCCCGATGAAGGCGGCCCCGGACTGGGTGGAGTTCACCGTGTTCGCGGTCGACAGCACCGGCGCAATCGTCACGAACGCGAGCCTGTACGTTGACGAGGCGAACGGCTACGACCTGAGCGTCGGCGTCACGACCAAGTCGAACTACGCCGACGACAGCTACCAGCCGGGCCAAACGATCACCTTCAGCTACCAGATCCTGGCGCGCGGCACCTACTCGATGCCGAAGGCGTGGACGATCTGGGTGTGGCCGGAAGACGCGTACGACAACACCGGGCTCGGCGCGATCGAGTTCCAGACGACCAGCACGAGCGGCACGATCTCCTACACGATTCCGTCCTCGAGCGCGAACGGCATCCAGTCGTTCGAGATCGAGGCCGAGCCGTCGAGCGGAGGGTACGCGACGTACAACCTCATCTCGGTGAACGTCGAGTCGAGCCCCTCGGGTCTCGGGCTCGAGCTCGGGGCCGGGTCGGGGCTGACCGTCGGCTGGCTGATCCTGCTGATCGTCATCATCGTGATCGCGATCGTGCTGTTCCTCGCGATCCGCAGCCACGGCCGCCCGAAGATGATGAAGCCGGAATCCGGCTCGCCCCCGTCGGGCTCGGCGCCGCCCCAGGCGTGGCAGGAACCGGCCGCTCAGCAGCCTCCCGCGGGCGGGTCGCCCCCCTCGACCCCTCCGGGCGGAAGCGCGTAGGGTCGCCGTACCGTCGGGTCCAACCTCTTCCCCCCGCGCGAGCGGGGGGCGACCGCGGTCGGGTTTGTTCAGTCGATTGGGAACCGCGGGCCGAGCGCCGCCACCGAGCCCCGGACGTCCCCGATGGGGAGTCCGCCGAAGTCGAAGATGCCGAGCACCTCGTCGACCCCCGCATCGCGGAACGCTCGGAGCCGGCTGACGACGTCGTCGGTCCGGCCGAACAGCGCGAAGCCGGTCGACTCGATCGTCGCCGCCGACGCGTGGCTCGGGTCCCGACGGACCTTGTCCTGGTAGAACGCGGATTGGGTGGCGAGTCGGCTATCGAGATACCGCTGCAGCGACGCGCGGGCTCGGTCCGGGTGGTCGCCGGCGTACAGGTGGAGGGCGACCGACACGGAGACCTGGACGCCCGCCGGGAGGTGGGAGCGGAACTCGCGGATCTGCCCGGCAAGTTCGTCGACGCCTCCGACCGTCGCGTACGGGACGAGGGCGACCGACACGCCCCGCTGGGCGACGAAGCGGAGCGCCTCACGGCGCTGGACGGCGATCCAGAGCGGCGGGTGGGGCCGTTGGACGGGCCGGACGTTCAGGGCCCGTGGCCCCATCGTCTTCGTGCTCACGACCGGTTGGCCGTCGAGCGCGCCCACTAGCGTCGTCAGGGCGGCGTCGAACCGTTCGCGCTTCGTCGCCGGGTCGACGCCGAACCCCTCGAACTCGAGCGGGATGTACCCGCTCCCGACCCCCAGGTTGAACCGGCCGCCGGCGAGCCGGTCCACCATCGCGTACTGCTCGGCGAGCTCGACCGGGTTGTGGAAGGGGAGAACGCTCACGAGGACGCCGATCCGGATCGTCCGGGTCCGGGCGGCCACGGCCCCGAGCAGCACGGGCGGCGATGGGCAGACGCCGCCCGAGTGGAAGTGGTGCTCCGCGACCCAGACGGTGGAGAGCCCGGCCGCCTCGGCCGCTTCGGCGAGGGAAAGCACCTCGGCGTACCG
>DASYOF010000334.1:0-2262 GCA_036007995.1 Thermoplasmata archaeon | reverse complement strand
AGGAGCTCGGGTCGGAGACCAACCTCGGGAACATCTCGCTCCACTCCGTCGCGCCGCTCGCCACCGAGCGCCTCGGACTCCGCGGCGACACGTTCGGCAGCATCCGGTCGTCCCGGAACGTCCGCGGGCCCCCCGCGACGAAGTTCCTCTATTTCCTGCTCGAAACGTACCGGGGGCTCGACCAGTCGGAGCTCGTCCGCTTGTCGAGGTTGCCGCGCCGGACGGTGCAGAGCGGACTCGAGTCGCTCCGGAAGCAGGGGCTGGTCCGGGAAGGGGTCTCGCTGGTCGACTCCCGTCGCCGAGAGTACCGCCTGACGTAGGACCCGCATCGCTAGCGGGGCTCGCCGGGGTCGCGCGCCCAACTGGCCGCTCCGGTGAGGACGGCGTCGCCGGCCAACTCCCCGGCCGCGACCGTCGCGTCCCGGGCCGGTGGCTGGCAGTGGTTTCGCACCGCGCTCTGCGTGGCGGCGATCGCCTCCGGCCATCCGTCGACAACACCCCCGGTCAGGAGCACCCGGGCCGGGTTGTACGCGTTGACGAGTCCCGCCACTCCCAGACCGAACCACGTCAGCGTCTCGTCAAACAGCCGACGCGCGAGCGGGTCGCCGGTCCGCGCGAGCGCTCCGATGGCGTCGGCGGCGACTTGGTCGCGACCGCCGGCCCGAGCGACGAGAGCGCGTCCCGCATCGGGGTCGGCCACCACGGCTTCCCGGGCGCGTTCCGCGATCGCCCACCCGCCCACGTACGCCTCCAGGCAGCCACGGCCGGGGCAGTGGCACGTGCGCCCACCGGCGAATAGAATCGTGTGACCGATCTCACCGAACGCGCCGTTCGCTCCTTCGGGGACCCGGCCGTCGATCACCGCGCTGCCACCGACCCCGGTCCCCCAGCAGACGATGAGGAGATTCTCTACGCCGCGGCCGGCCCCGTGGCGCCACTCCCCGATCGTCGCCGCCCGGGCGTCGTTGAGGATCGTCACCGGAATCCCGAACTCCGCCTTCAGGCGGGCGCCCAGCGGAACGTTGCGCCACCGAAGGTTCGGCGCGTGGTGGACGAGGCCCGAACGGGTGTCGACCTGAGCGGCGATCCCGATCCCGAGGCGGTCGATTCGAAGTCCCTCACGGGCCTGGACCTCGCGTAGCAGCGCGACCAGTTCCCCGATCACATCGTCCGGCCCGGCGTTCGAGTGCGCCCTTCGGAGGGGCGGGGCCGGTCGTTCCCCGGCGGGTCCGACGAAGCCCGCCGCCACCTTCGTGCCCCCCAGATCGACTCCCACCACCCCGAGCCCATCGCGGTCGGGCGCCCTCGGCATCGGCGTCGGGTGGGTTCAGGCGGGGTCCGGAACCGGAACGTACCCGGCCAGGAGTTCGTCGATCGCTTCGGTCGGGTCGGCCGCGCGGGTGACGGCGCTGGCCACCAGGACGCCGACCGCGCCGAGCTCCAGCGCGATACGGACGTCGTTTCGGTCCCGGACCCCCGCCCCACAGAGAACGTTCGTGTGGGGGGATACCTCTCGGACGGCCGTCACGGCGCCCCGCACGACCTCCGGCTGGGCCGTCGCCACGGACCGGTCTCCGCCGATGAGCTCGGGAGGCTCGACCGCGAGGTAGGCCGGTCGGAACCGCGCGACCCGTCGGGCGTCGTCGACGTCGCGAGCGCAGACCACAGGCACGAGGCCGAGCGACTGCAGCCGGGCGATCGCCCGGCCAAGCTCCTCCTCGGGCATCGGTCGTTCGGAATGATTGAGCAGGCTGCCCGCGGCCCCGGCGGCCTGGATCGCTTCGGCCACGATCGCCCCCGTGTGCGCCCCCGGCTCATCCGGGTCGACGTGCTGCGCGAGGACGGGGATCGGGAGGCGGGAGGCGAGCGACGAGAGGTCTGGGGTGGAGGGACAGAGCACGGCGGCGACCCCCAGCCGTCGCGCCTCGCGGGCGAGCGTCGTCCCGATCTGGGACGCCCCTTCGCCGAGGCAGTTCGCGTAGGCCTTCAGGTTGAGAAGGAACACCGGCGCGCCGAGCGGCGTCCGGTCAGTGGACGACCGTGACGCGGGGGCGCTTCGGGCGGGAGCAGATCGCGTACTCGTCCCCGTCGAAGAAGACCTCGCGGTCGGGGTGCTTGCGCTGGAGCTCCGAGATCTTCGTGAGGACGTCCTCGACCGTCGTGCTGTCGTCATTCGGGTCAATCCTGAGATGAACGGTCTTCTCCAACCGTTCGATGGGACGCCCCCGTTCCACCATTCGGGCCCCGGCGCGGCTGAGGCAC
>DASYOF010000333.1:0-3786 GCA_036007995.1 Thermoplasmata archaeon | reverse complement strand
CGCAGGAGCTGGCTCTTCGCCGTCCCCGGATCGCCGATGATCAGGATGTGGATGTCGCCGCGGACCCGGATGCCGTCGGCGTGCTTCTTCTCGACCCCGCCGAACAGCTGGAGCGCGATCGCCTCCTTCTCCTCCTCCATCCCCTTGATCGTCGGGGCGAGCGAGAGGACGACCTTGTCGACGACCGTCGGGTCGCCGCGGAACGCGAGGATCGTCTTCTCCTCGGCCTCGGAGATCTCGATCTCGTCGTATTCCCGCTGCTTGTACTCGATCGAGTTCCCGAGGAGCATCAGGTCGAACGTCGTGCTCCGCACGATCCCCGAGCGCGAGGCGGTCGCCCGCTGCTGGCTCTTCAGGATCCCGTTGACGACGACCCGGTTCCCAGGGATCACCTGCCCGGTCAGGTCCTCCGTGAGGAGGACGGAGAGCCCCTGAGGGTGCGCCCCGCCTTTCAGCGTCTCGGGGTTCTCCTGGACCTCGATCCGCTGGGAATCGATGTAGGTCGACTTCTCCGGCATCAGCCGGAAGCGGGTCCGGCCCGCGGGCTTCCCGCAGCCGCCCTGGGAGGTCGGGCACTCGAGCGGCTCGCGGAAGACGGTCGCGCCGTCGTCCTGGGGTTCCCGGATCTCCGCCCGGCAGGCGAGGCAGGAGAACACGGCCTCCCGGATCTGCGGCCGGACCTCGGTTGCCTTCCGGACGATGCCGTCGAGCGCGATGAACTGATTGAGGTCGCTTTCCCGGATCATCCGGATCAACCGTCGGGCCGTCGTGGGGAGGCCGACCACGCGGATCCGGAGGTCGTCGGCCTGCGCGCTCGCGGCCGGGATCAGCTCCTTCATCGCCCGGATGCCGGCGGCGATCGCCTCCTCGGGCCGGTCGAGGAGGAGGTCGGCGAGGCCGAGGTCGGCCGACTCGATCGCCGGGAACGGCACCTCGAGCGACCGCTCCTCGGGGAACCGGTCGGCGAGCTCGAGGATCCGGGGCCGGAGCTCCGCCTCCTCGAGGACGGCGGCCCACCGGCCGACGAGGTCGATGCGGTCGGTGAGGGTGCGTCCTGCGGTGACCATGGAATCCTACGGCTCGAGCCGGTACCGGTCTCGGGGGAACAAGCGGGTCTCGCGGATATTGGGGACCCCTGCGAGCGACCAGGTGAACCGGTCGATGCCGAACCCCCAGCCGCCGTGCGGCGGCATGCCGAACCGGAACGCCTCGAGGTAGCCCGAGAACTGGGCGGGGTCGACGCCCGCCGAGGCCATGTTCGCGAGGAGCCGGTCGAGCCGGTGCTCCCGAGGTCCGCCGCTCGCGACCTCGAGCCCGGAGAACTCGAGGTCGAAGTACTCCGTGAGCTCGGGGTGCGCGTCCTGGCGCCGGGCGTAGAACGTCGACGCCTTCACCGACGTCGGGAAGTCGGTGATGTAGTAGAGCGGGACGCCGAGCTTCTGCTGGACGATCTCGCCGAGCCGCTTCTCGTCCTCCGTCCCGAGGTCCTGCTCGACGCCGGGTCGGCCGAGCCACTCCATCACCGTCGGGAACGGGATCCTCGGGAACGGCCTCGGGGGGTCGGTGAGCCGCGTGACGAGCGGGTTCCCGGTCGCGGTGAGCGCTTCGCGCGCGAAGGCGATCGTGGACGCGACCGCTTCCTCGAGCGTCAGCCGCAGCTCCTCGGCGGAATCGATGAACGCCATCTCGCCGTCGAGGCTCGAGAACTCGGTGATGTGGCGGATCGTGTCGGACGGTTCGGCGCGGAACGCGGGAGCGATCTCGAAAACGCGCTCGAAGTCCGCGGCCATCAGCATCTGCTTGTACAGCTGCGGGCTCTGCGCGAGGTAGGCCTTCGTGCCGAAGTAGTCGAGCGGGAAGAGGGTCGCGCCGCCTTCGGCGCCCTGCTTGAGCACCTTCGGCGTCTCGACCTCGACGAACCCCAGCGTGCGGAACGCGGTCCGGAACCCTTCGAGGACCGCGGCCCGGAGCTCGAAGATCGCCCGGACCGACGGCTTCCGGAGGTCGAGGACCCGGTGGTTGAGCCTCGTGTCGAGGTCCGCCCCGACCTTGTCGACGACCCCGAGCGGGAGCGGGACCTCCGCCGCCGTCACGACCCGCGCCGCGGTCGGGAACAGCTCGACGCCGCGGTTCGACTTCTCGGAGCGCTTCGCGACCCCCTCGACCTCGACGACCGACTCCCTTGGCGCGCTCTCGAACAGCGCGAACAAGGCCGGGTCCGCGACCCCCTTCTTCAGGGTCACCTGGGTCGTGCCAGAGCCGTCGCGGACGAGGGCGAAGGCGACGCCCCCGAGCGCCCGGTAGTCCTCGAGATGCCCGCCGATCCGGACGGATTCGCCGTCGCGGCTCTTCAGTTCACGCGCGAGCCGGCGTGGGAGCGACATCGGCCGCCACCCCCTTGCGCGCGAGCGCGGCCTTGACGAGCCCGAGGTAGAGCGGATGGGGCGCCTCGGGACGGGACAGGAACTCCGGGTGGAACTGGACACCGAAGAAGAACGGATGGTCCGCGAGCTCGAGGACCTCGACCCGGCCGTCGGGCGATCGTCCGGTCGCCCGGAGGCCGTGTTCGCGGAGCCGGTCGAGGTACGCCGGGTTGATCTCGTACCGGTGCCGGTGGCGCTCGAACACCTCGGTCCGCCCGTACAGCTGGGCGATCCGGGAGTCCTCGGAGAGCGTGACCTTCAGGGCGCCGAGGCGCATCGTGCCGCCCATCGTGGCGAGCGTCTTCTGGTCCTCCAAGAGGCAGACGACCGGGTCCGGCGTGTGGGGCTCGACCTCGGTGGTGTTCGCCTGGGGGAGGGCGAGCACGTGCCGCGCGAACTCGATCGCGGCCATCTGGAATCCGTAGCAGACCCCCAGGAACGGCATCCCGCTCTCGCGGGCGGCCGAGATCGCGAGCATCTTGCCCTCGACGCCACGGGCGCCGAAGCCCCCCGGCACGAGCAGGGCATCGGAGCGCGCGACCCGGGCGAGCGCCGCCGCGTCCCTCGGGAGGTCTTCCGCGTCGTACCACTTCAGGTGGATCGTGACGCCGAGGCGGCCCTGGACGTGATGGAACGCTTCGATATGCGAGAGGTACGCGTCGCGGAGCTCGGTGTACTTCCCGACGACGGAGACCTCGATCTCGCCGTCGCCGCGGCGGTACGTCGCCAGGAACTCCTTCCACGCCGTGTAATCCGGCTCCCGGTCCGGAAGGTCGAGCTGCTTCGTCAGTTGCCGCCCGACGCCCTGGGCCTCGAGGACAAGTGGGACCTCGTAGATCGTCGATTGGTCCGGGACCGAGATGACCGCCTCCGGCGGGACATCGCAGAACAGCGAGATCTTGGCCTTGATCTCGGGCGCGAGGGGCGCCGGGCCGCGCGCGACGATCATCGTCGGGCGGATCCCGATCGCGCGAAGCTCGCGGACCGAGTGCTGGGTCGGCTTGGTCTTGGCCTCTCCGACCGGCCCGACGACCGGAACGAGGGTCGTATGGACGAACGCGCACCGGCCCTCGCCGAGCTCGTAGGAGAGCTCGCGGAGCGCCTCGAGGAATGGCATCGATTCGATGTCGCCGACCGTGCCCCCGACCTCGACGAGCACGACCTCGGCGCCGGACGCCTGGGCGACCTCGCGGATCGTCCGTTTGATCTCGCCGGTGACGTGGGGGATGATCTGGACCGTGTTCCCGAGGTAGTCGCCGCGCCGCTCCTTCTCGATGACCGTGCGGTAGACCTTCCCCGTGGTCAGGTTGTGCGACCCGACGAGGCTCTGGCCGAGGAACCGCTCGTAGTTCCCGAGGTCGAG
>DASYOF010000332.1:0-8879 GCA_036007995.1 Thermoplasmata archaeon | reverse complement strand
ACGGTCTCGACCCCCGGCGATCCGGCGATCGCAGCGACGTCCGGTTCCCCGCGGACCGTCCGGTTCGAGGGGATCCCGGTACCACTCTGCCAGTACGGTCGGGGGAACGGCGAGTAGCCGCCGGTCGAACCGCCCTGGTTCTGGCAGCCCGGGCTGCTCTTCCCGCTGGAGTTGCCGCCCCACGCGGTCTCGCTGGACCACGCATTGGCCCCAGACAGGGTAAGGTCCGTTCCGCCGACGCCGACGACGTACGGGTCGCTCGCCGGGTAGTCGGTGGAGACGCCGCTCGTTCCGGCCGCCGACCCGCAGTCTCCGGAGGCCGAGAGGACCGTGATCCCCTCGAGGGCCGCCGCCTGGAACACCGGGTGGAGGAGCTCGTACGACCCGTCGGTCGTGGCGTTGCAACCGGACTGGCAGTGGTTGGAGTAGGCGTTGTACACGCCCACATCGTTCTCCCCCCAGCTGAGCGAAATGACGTTCGCGGCCTGGTGCGCGACGAGCCAATCGACGCTGCCGTACAGGCCCGCCGTCGCGTCCGGGGCGAACGTCATCTTGATCGTCGCGGCCGGCGCGGTGGCCCGGGCCCACTCGAGGTCGAGCGCCTCCTCGAACCCCCATCCCGTCGACGTCGAATTCAGGTTCGTGGAGGTGGGGACCGGGTAGAGGTAGCGCACGGTCCCCGCCGAGATCCCGGTCGCGGTCTCGAACGAGGCGAGGTCGCTCGTGAGCTGGGCCTGCGGTTCGGTTCCGTCGTAGGCGTCCACCACGGCGAGGGTGTAGCCGGTACCGTTCGAGCCGCCGGCGATCAGACCGGAGAAGTTGTACCCTTTCTCGATCTGGCAGGGCGTGTAGCCGTTCCCGCCGGAGCCGGTGCAGCCGGCGGCAGGAGTCACGAAACCGGTGGGTCGAAGTGTCGCTGGCTGGATCGCCGTGACGTTGCCCAGGCCGAGCGCCCCGGACCACGGGAGGGGGCCCGGCAGCGTGGCCGGGCTCGGGTGGGAGAAGAAGGTGCGCGAACCGTCGCGGTACGACTCGAACGAGGTCCCGAAGGCGGCGCTCACGGTTCGGGCGGGGCCGCTGACGACGAGCATCGCCCGGTCCGGACTGGTCTCGACCGAAAGTCCGGCCGAGCGGAACTGGTCGACCGCGGTCGCGTACTCGGCGGGGGAGGGTCCGAACCGACCGGCGATCGTGGCCGCGGAAAGGAAGTGGTGGTAGTCCGGCGATCCCGGAGCGTCGATCAGCGCGAGGGCCGCGGCGGCCCCGGCGGCGTTCGATCCGGAAAGGCCGACGGCGACCTCGACGGGGGTCGTCGGGGCGAGCGGCCCGAGGTCGACGACCCCCGGTCCCGGGACGTACGCGGGAGCGACCACCACCCCGTGGGATGGGTCGGCCGGGGCCGGCACGGGGGGGGTGCGAACGGGCGTCGGCCCGGTCCAAACGAACGCGGGCAGACCAACCAGCGCGGCGATGGCGAGGAGGGCGGCCAGCCGGCCGACCGACTCCCGCGAGCTCCGCCGGAACGACCGCATCGGCCCTTGGGCATGGCGAGGAACGGGTATTATGGCGACCCCGACGCCGCGGCTCCGTCCGACGGCTCGGTGGCCGTATTAAGGGGCGACCATCTCACGACGACGAGAATCGTTGGACGCATGGGTCTGGTGGGCGATCTTCGTCGCCCTGGTCGCGGGGTACGTCCTCGCCCTCCTCGTTCTGGTCCGCCGGAAGCGCATCGGTCCGGACCGGGCACTCTCGCTGTACGGCCCCGCCCTGATGATCAAGACCCAGCGGGGGAAGGGATTCCTCGAGCGGGTCGGACGGTTCCAGCGCTTCTGGTCCGCCATCGGCGACGCGGGGATCGTGCTCGCCGCCGTCGCGATGGTCACGATCGTCGCGGTGCTCGTCCTCGACGCGACCGTCGCGCTCCGGGAACCGGCGAGCGCGGCGCCCACGCCCCAGGAGGCGCTCGGCATTCCCGGGATCAACCCGTTCATCCCGATCGGCTACGGCCTCGTGGCGCTGATCCTCGGCGTCGTGCTCCACGAGCTGATGCACGGCGTGATCGCCCGCTCCCAGAAGATCGGCGTGAAGAGTATCGGCATCCTCTGGCTCGTCATCCCGATCGGCGCGTTCGTCGAGCAGGACGACGCGGAGATGAACGCCGCCCCGCGCCGCAAGCGCGCCCGGGTGGCCGCGGCCGGGGTGTTCGCGAACCTCGTCCTCGCAGTGATCTTCTTCGCGCTCCTGGCGGCGGCCGTATCGACGTCGGTCCAGCCGGCGGCGAACGGGGTCGTGCTGAGCCAGGTCGTCTCCGGGACGCCGGCGGCCGGGATCGGCCTCCATCCCGGGGACGTGATCGTCTCGATCAACGGGACCGCGACCACGACCGCGAACGACCTGTTCAACGCGCTCGCCGCAACCCACGCGAATCAAACGGTCGCCATCCAGTACTTCGACCCGAACCTGGGCCAAACGACGCTGACGTCCGCCAAGCTCGAGGCGCTCAGCGATTACACCCACGTCACCTCGGACGCGACGAAAGGCTTCCTCGGCGTCTCGCCCTCGTTCCTGACCCCGGCCCAGATGAAGACCGTCCTCGCAAACCCGACCGCGGCGCCGGGCGGCCCGCTCATCGGCGCCACCTACTGGGTCGTGCTGCCGATCGCCGGTCTCGAGCCGGTCGCCGGCACGTCGACGAGCCTCTACACGATCCACGGACCGCTCTCGGCGCTCGGCTCCGGCGGGTTCTGGATCCTCGCGAACATCCTCTACTGGCTGTCGTGGATGAACCTCCTTCTCGGGATGTCGAACGCCCTCCCGCTGTTCCCCCTCGACGGTGGGCTGATCTTCCGCGACTTCGTCGCGTCCGGCGCCGCGCGGGTGAAGCGCGGGTGGGACACGGCGAAGCTCGATGCGTTCGCCGGGGCGGCGGCAATCGCCTCCTCCATCGCGGTCGTGCTGTTGCTGTTATGGCAGTTCGTGGCGCCCCACCTCTGAACGAGCGAGCCCGGCTCGCCGACTACCCGTTCCTGCCCGGGGCCGAGTCGCTCGTCGCGGACTCCGCCCCGTCCGTCGGGGACCTGCTGCGCCACCCGGGCTATCAGCGCGCGCGGGCGGTCGGCCGGGCCCGGATTCGCGCGGCAATCAACGACCCGACCGGCGCGAGCGGGGTCGAGGAGCTCCCGAAGCTCGATCCGGAGGAGCGGTACCTTTCTTTCCAGTACGCCCGCCTGGTCCTCTCCGCGGCCAAAACGCGCGCGCCGCTTCGACGCTGGGCGGTCGCGGAAGCGAAGGAGGCGACCGGGCGGCTCGCCGAGGAGGACACCGAGACCGTCCTCGACATCTCGCGGCGGCTCGGTATGCCGCTCGAGCTCGCCGGGACCGAGGTCGCCTTCCGGCTCCCGGACTACCTGCGGCTCGCGAGCGCGATCCGCGAGGCCGAGTTCCGGCTCGTCCACCAGGCGGTGCGGAGTGGGCTGGTCCGGGTCACAAAGGCCCGAGCCGTCCGGTTGCTCCAGGAGAGGATCCGTCGGGAGCTCGGCCAGCCGATGGAGCTGGCGGAGGCGACCCGGGCAACCGTCGCCGAGGCGGAAGCGGAGCTCCTCGCCGACGTCGAAGCGCGGATGCCGACGCCGACCGCGCGAACCGGCCCGGGGGTGGCGCCGCTCCGGCCGGAGATCTTCCCTCCGTGCATCCGGGCCATGCGCCGTACCCTGCAGGACGGGGAGAATCTCTCCCACGCGGGGCGGTTCGCCCTGGCCGCGTTCCTCCACCGGGTCGGCGCCGACGCCGAGACGATCGTCGATAGTTACCGCGGCGCCCCGGACTTCGACGAGTCGGTCACGCGCTACCAGGTCGAGCACATCACCCGCCGCGACGAGGGCCGGGGGTACTCGCCGAGCGAGTGCGCGACGCTGCAGAGTCACGGGCTCTGCTACAAGGAAGGCGATCGGCAGTCGAAGGTCGCCGCCGACCAGGGTCCGGACAAGCTCTGCCACGAATCGTTCCTGCGCCACCCGCTCCAATATTACCGGATCCGGGGCGGGACGGTCGCGATCGACGACGCCCCGAAGGACGACGTGCCGGCTACGTCGCCGGCGGGAGCGTCCGGTAGACCCGGATCGCCCGCCCGATCGCCGTCCACTGCCCGGCGATGACGAAGTAGAGCAGCGCGACGTCGATCACCGTGAAGGTGATCCCTTCGAGGTGGATCCGCGAGAGCGGCGCGGTCGGAGCCCAGGGCCATGGGAGCGATAGGTCGAATTCGAGGAACGCCGCGGCCGCGAGGATCAGGAGCCGGTCCGCCCGGGTAAGAAGTCCGGCGTAGAGCCGCCCCGCGCCCACCGCTTGCGCTTGCGTGCCCATGTAGCTCGTGAGCAGCAGGCTCACGAGCGCGAGGAGCGCCAGGAACGGGTTCGCGTACGCCGAGAGCGCGAGACCGAGGAGGATGAGGACGTCGGCGTAGCGGTCGAGGACGTGGTCGAGGAAGTCGCCCCGGACGCTCGTCTTCCCCGTGCGCCGCGCGACCGCACCGTCCAACACGTCGAACACGCCGGCGAAGAAGATCAGGAGCCCGACGGGGAGGAACAGGAGCGGCGTCGTCCACCGGACGAGGACGGCGAGGGCGGCCGCCGCCCCGGCGAGCCCGACCGCGACGCCGCTCAGCTGGTTGGGCGACCAGCCGAGGAACGGTTTCGCGAGGCGGTCGACGTACGGGGCGACGCGCGCCCGGTACGATTCGGCCACCATCGGTGCGCGCTACGCCGGTGGGTCCAAAAGGTGCGCGGCGACGCGCGGGTCGGGGAGCCAATCGACCCGGGCCCGAGCCGCCCGCGGTCGATGGGCAAGAATGGACTCGACCTCACGAGCGACCGCCGCGACCGTGCGGCCGGTCGTATCGACCTCCCAGACCTTGCGACCGAGCCCCTCGGCCTCCCCGAGGACGACATCGAGCGCTTCGGAGAGGAAGTTCTCCCGGCGGTCGGCGGCGGACCCCCGGTGGGCGCTCCGAAGGCGTCGGACGAGCACGTCGGGCCGGCACCGTAGCACGATGGCATCGCGGATCGGGAGCAGGTGGGCGAGGTGGCCGACCACCACGGTCCCCGGGGGCAAGGTCCCGGCCTTCGCCACGCGTCGCCCCAAGGCGGGAAGGTCCACCACCACGCTGCGGCCGCGACGGTCCCCACAACCCTCCCGGAGGGCGAGGTCCGCAACCTCGATCACCGGGCGGGAATCGCCGAGCCGGCGTCCGACCGCGCTCTTGCCGGTTCCCGGAGTCCCGGTCAAGGCGACCCGACGACGTCGGTCCGGACCGTCGGAAGATGTTCCCATCGACGGCGGCGACCCCCGAAGGTCTTTAAACAGTGGCCAGTATGCAACCGCGCTCCCTCTCTCGTCGAGAAGGACTGCCACCGTCCCCCTTTCGGAGTGCGAACCATGGAACGAACCTCAGCTCTGGTCCAGCCACTTGCCGTTTTCCGGCCCTACGCTCGCGCGGGGGCCGCGCTCGCCTTGGTGCTCGTGATGCTCCTCTCGTCCGGGGGCGCCCTCGGTTTCGCCATGGGATCGAACGCCGCCAGCACTCCCCATGGGGGCGTCCCGATGATCCCCAAGTCGCCGGTCCAAACCGGCGTTCAGCTCCAGCACGACGCCTACCTCCAGAACCCCGGCACGCCGCTCGCCAGCCTCCAGAACGCCTCGATCACGGGCAACGTCCCGTCGACCCAGTCCGTCTCGTTCACGGTCGGCTTCCAGATGCAGAACGCCCAGGAGCTCGCGAACATCATTTCGGAGCAGCAGACCCCGGGCTCCGGCATGTACCACCAGTGGCTCTCGCTCGCCCAGGAAGAGACGATGTTCGGGCCGAGCCCGACCGTCGTCCAGGACACGGAGAATTACTTCACCTCCCTTGGATTCCAAGTCGGCACCCGCGGCCCGATCTCGATCTCCTTCATCGGGACGAGCGCGCAGGTGAACCAGGCGTTCAAGACCCAGCTCGTGAACGTCAACTACGGGTCCGGATCCACCGCGTTCATCAACGACCTCCCCCTCGCGCTGCCTCTGCCGATCGCCTCCCAGATCTCGACCGTCGACGGCCTGGACTCGGCGGTCCGCGCGGCACCGACGAACATGATCAACCCCGATGGGTTCACCGCGGCCGCGGGCTCCATGCCCGCCGACGACCGGGCGGCGTTCCTCTCGGCCGCCTACAACGCCACCGAGACCGGGAACGTCACGGCGGCGTACAACTTCACGAACCACGCCTTCCTCTGGTTCCGCTACTACTCCCACCACTACCGCCAGTGGCGCACGTACCAGGTCGTGACCCCCGCGGCCCTCGACCAGGTCTACCAGGCGATGCCCCTGATCGACCAGGGGATCAACGGCGACTCGACCGGCACCCCGATCACGATCGCGATCATCATGGCCGGCGGGATCAACCCCGGTGACATCCGCGGGTTCAGCCAGCTCGTCTGGAACAATCCGACCCAGATCATGAACCGGCTGACCGCCGTTCCCGTCGATCGTCAGTTCGGTCTGAACGGCACCATCACGTACACCGACGGTGGCTCGAACGAAATGGCGCTCGACATCGAGTGGTCGAGCACGATGGCCCCGGGCGCGAAGATCGTCCCGATCTACGGGCCGACGCTCGCGTCCAACATCCTCGACGACGACTACGCGGCCGCGGAGAGCATGAACCCCGCGCCGAACATCGTGTCGAACTCCTGGGGTGGCGAGGAGGACCTTTGGCCCAACCTCTACGGGCCGAACTGGGCGAACGCGCTCACCATGCACGACTACTTCATGTTCCTGACCGCGCGGGGCTCGACCGTCCTCGCCTCGAGCGGCGACGGCGGCGGCTTCGACGTCAACAGCGGCGTGCTCTCGGGAAGCTTCCCCGCGACCGACCCGTACGTCCTGTCGGTCAACGGGATCCGCACGAGCCTCTACGGAGGCGCGAACGGCCAGCAGTTCCCGTACACGAACAGCTTCGGGCAGTTCGAGCAGTCGATCGCCAACCTCCCGAACGAGACGATCCACATCGAGAACACGACCGGGATCCTCAGCCAGTCGTTCTGGTACGTGCCGAACACCAACCTCTCCCTCTACGCCCCGCCCGAGGCGTCGGGCGGCCTGGGGACGAGCTACTGGTTCACGCAGCCGTGGTACCAGCACGGACTCACGGTCCCGAACGTCGGCCGGGCCCTCGGCTCCGGCGTTGCCGCAGAAGCCGACTTCAACCAGTCGATCTTCTTCAACGGCGCCTTCGAGTATCTGTACGGAGGGACGAGCTTCGCCTGCCCCACCACCGCCGGGGAGATCGCCTTGATTGAGGACTTCATGCGGCACAACGGCCAGAGCGCCTATCTCGGCGTGGGCGACGCCCCCGTCTTCGACGTCGCGAACGCGTACTACAACGGGAACGTCACCCTCGTTCCGTTCTACGACGTGAAGAACGGCACCAGCTACTGGGGCGACATCGGCGCCCAGAACGGCTACTCGTGGCCGTCGGGTCAGGTGTACCCGAAGGCGGCCGACGGCACCTCGACGTACGGCAACACCCGGACCGGATTCGACTTCCCGACCGGCTGGGGGACGATCAACGTCTACAACTTCGCACAGGACCTGTTGACGCTCGACCAGATGCCAGGCACGGTAGGCGCCGTCAATGCGACGACGAATCACTTTGCGCCGTCGGATTGGTCGAACCTCCAGCTGAACAACAGCTACACGATCGACGTCAACACGACGGCCCCAATCGCGGCCTCGAACCCGGTAATCGGTGTGGAGTTCTTCGGAACAAACGGAGTGAATAGCACCTCATACATCACAAACGCAACTCTGGTTCCATCTCCTTCGCTGAGCCTGCGGTTCACGCTGAACACGTCGCGCCAGCCATTCTCGCCTCTGTTCTCGCCCGGGCTCGTGATCTTCACTCTCGGGAATTCGACTCAGCACAGACTCGGCTTCGGATACGACTGGGTCGGCCCGCAGATCCCGACCGGCCCGCTGAACGTCACGGTCGTCGCTCCGAGCACGGCCGGCGAGGTGGGGGGGTACGCGGAGTTCAACGCCTTCCTCGGCTTCGGACCGCCGACCCTCGACCCAGCGTGCTGTGGGGCGCTGTTCCCGAACACGTTCACGGTGCACGTCACCCAAGGCGGACACCCGGTCTACGACGCTCAGGTGCTCGCCACGGTTGCCTCGACCGCGAACCTCGCGTTCGAGAACAGCCTCGCGGAAGCGCAGGTGGATTCGTTCGGCAATCCCCACTATCTCTCTCCGACGATCGTCTCCGAGTCGCTGACGAACGTCAGCGGCGATGCGCTCGTCTACACGTGGAACGTCATCGCGCCGACGACGTTCTTCGTCAACGCCTCCTACGGAGCATCGACCGGGGGGACGACCTACCAGATCGAGCCCGGTCCGAACGTCGGGATCACCGACGCGTCGGGAGGGAAGATGTCGAACTTCAACGTGATCCGGTGGATCCTGTTCGCGACCCACCAGAACACCTCGAACGCGGCCATCGCCCGGGAAGAGGCGAACTCGCTCAACCAGACCGGCCTCTGGAATCTGATGTACGGCTGGCAGGGGGAGCGCCTCAACGTCCACGTCAACAACTACTCGGGCGGCCCGATCAGCGGCGCGAACGTCTGGCTCGGCACCTTCGACGGTGGCCGGGAGACGAAGTTCGAGCGCTACCAGAGCACCGGCGGGACGCTCGGAGTGACGAACTCGTCCGGCACCGCCAATACGACCGCCCCGAACGGCTCCGCTTGGATCCAGATCCCGGACAACATGTCCGACCAGGGATTCTTCTCCAGCACCGCGGCGGGCCAGACCTCGGGCTGGGGCCTCCTCGCGGTCAACGT
>DASYOF010000331.1:0-1927 GCA_036007995.1 Thermoplasmata archaeon | reverse complement strand
GCCTGGGTGAAGATCGGCGGAGTGTTCGGGTTCGAGCCGGGGAGGGTGATCCGGAACAGGAGCTGCGCGTTCGAGATGATCGAGATCGTGATGTTGTCGGGGACGGTGAGCCCGTAGCTGGTGATGTTCAGGCTCCACGTCTGGCCGAGCGACCAGACGGTCGAGCCGTTCAGCCCGGACGCGAGCGTGAACGGGGCACCGAACACATGCGGTTGGGCGGCGGAGGACAGGTAGACCGAGGTTTGGGTCAGGGAGACGCCGGCGATCGTCGGGCCGGCGAGGTGGAGCACGTTGACGGCGGTGATCGCGGCGCCCTTGTACGTCAGGGTCGCCGAGAACTGGTTCGCCGGCTGCGACGGCGGCCGGGGGAACGTATTGACGAAGAAGAAGACGGAGGCGAACAGCGTGACACAGAGCGCGAGGAGGAGGATCGTTGCGATGACGTCGGAGACCCCACGGCCGCTCCGGCGGAACGAGGAGCGGTGGAACCGGGTCGGTCGGATGCGGCGGCCCGAAGCTTCGGATGCGATCACAAACCTCTCAGGGCGGGCGCCCCAGAGAGTACTGGCGAAGACCCGTATTTGAACGTTCTTGCCGCGGCTCGTCGGAGGAGTCGACGGGGAGAGTTCGACTGCGCATCCGTGCGTGTGCGTCCCGGGCCCTCGCAGGCGCCCGGCTCGACCGATTTTTCGCTCGGTTATACGGACCCAACTCGCCGGTTCGGCCGCGTTCGGTGCCGGAAAATTTGTTCGACGACCTCAGCCGGGGTCGGCCGGTCGGTGTTGGACGGTCCTCGTCGCAATCTTGGCCGATACTATAAGTACGATGATTTTGCATAGGTCGCCCCAGCCGTGTTCGACAAACCCCCGCAGGCCAGTTCGACGGAGCCGGAGGCTCCGGCCGGACAACGCCTCGGCCCCGAAGACGAGCGCATCGCGCTCCGTTGCCACCGCCGCGAGCTCCAGCTGGTCGACTCGTTCGTCGCCAGCGGCGAGTTCCGCAGCCGGTCGCAGCTGATGCGAGCCGCACTGCGCGAGTTCCTTCGGGCGCGGGCCCTCACGGCCGTCGAGAGCGCCCCCCAACGTTCGGTCCGGGACCTGATCGAGGTGCCGGTCCGGCTCCGGCCGGACGAAGTGGAGACGCTACGCGCCTACGGACAGCTGAACGGGAACGGCCGCGACCTGGCGGACGTCCTCGCGGAGCTGCTCCGTCGGGGCGAGTTCGAGGCGAAAGTCGTCGAGCTCGTCGAGCGATCTCGAACGGCGGTCCGGAACGCTGACGCGAACCGGGACCGGCTGCGCGAGCTCCGCGCCACGTCGGAGGAGCTCGAGCGCAAGGGGGTCCTGGGCCGTTAGGCCGAGGGGATTCGGACGATTCACGGCGGGGGTGGTGGCGTTGCGCGAGGCCAACGAGCGGCGAGAGTACGACCGAGACCGAACGAATCTCCGGACGGACGAGGTAGACGCGGGGCTCTGGGAGCCCTCCGTGCGCCTCGGTCATGACGTCCGGTTCCTGCTGGCCGCCGTCGGCGGCGGCGGGGTCCGGATCGGGCGGGAGATCGCTCGCCGCCACCTTCGCCATTTGGAAACGGTCGCGATCAACTGCGACCCCCGTGTCGCCGAGGCCGAGGAGTTCGACCGACGCATCTGCCTCGGGTCCGACGACGGGAGCTCCCTCGGCGTGCCGACAACCGCCGCCGCGGCCGGGCAGCTCGCCCGGGCCGCCGAGCCGGCGCTCGATCGGATCTTCGAGGGCGCGACGTTCGTCACGGTCGTCGCCTCCCTGGGCGGAGGGTCGGGGACCGGCATCCTGCCCGCCGTCCTCGAGTCGGCGAGCCGCTCCGCCGAAGTGCTGAGCGTGTTCGTCGTCAAGCCGTTCGCCGTCGAGTCGGAGCGCCGCGCGATCGCCGACCGGGCGATCGGAGGGC
>DASYOF010000330.1:0-3760 GCA_036007995.1 Thermoplasmata archaeon | reverse complement strand
GCCGAGAGGACCACGAGCTCGACGAAGCTGCTCATGGACGACCCTCCCGGACTCGAAAATCGGTCGTCCAACGAACTCGGCGGGCGCCCGGGCGTGGTTCCGGCCGCCTACCGCCGTCGGGCCACCGGACGGTTCCCCTCGCCACCGGAGATTGCGCACGTTCCGGCGCGTATTTAGCGGCGGGGGTTCGTGACGAACGACCCCGCGGTGTTCACAAACTGAACAGTTAAGGCGGAGGCACCGCTCCGGGGTTCGATGGGGCGGACGTCGACCTCCGGCTCCGGCTGGGTCGCGCTCACGCAAGCGCTGGTCGCTCGCGAACTCGTCGAGGAGCTCGGCGTTTCGACGCGGCGGGCCGCGCTGCTCCTCGGAGTCGCGCCGTCCGCGGTCTCGCAGTACCTCGGCGGAAAGCGCCGGGAGCGCACGGTCTCCGAGCTCGCCAGCTCCCCCCAGGTCGCCTCGGTCGTTCGCCGGCTCGCGACCCGCCTCGCAGAGACGCCGCACGACGTGAACCCGTCCCCGCGCCCCGTCCTGGAGGCGGCGGCGTTGATCGCCGAGACCGCCGCCGGCCCCGGCTCGACACGCCCACGGGCCGGCGGGTCGCCGCGGATCGACCGGGCGGCGGTGCGGGAACTTCGGGCGAGGGTCGCCGCGGAGCAGGCCGCGGTCTCGGCGTGCATGCACCTCGCCCAGAAGGCCCGGGACGAGCTGACCCGCGCCATCTTCCGCCAGATCGCGTCCGACAGCCTCCGGCACGCGGAGATCGTGGCGTCGCTGGCGGTGTACCTCGAATCCGGAACGAACCGCAGCCTGGCGAGCGGGATCGACCGATCCGACGTGGAAGCCCTGATCCGGCGGGAGCACGAGGCCGAGGGAGAGGGCGGCGGCCTGCTGAAGGCCCGGCTCGGCGGAGTGATGAAGCTCCTCGCCGAGAGCATGGCGAACGACGAGGAGAAGCACGAGCGGCTCCTCCAGGGCCTCCTCGCGGAAGGATTTCCACCCTGAGCATCGACGGACCGGTGGCGGGTACCCGAAAGCTCTCGCGGGCCCCCTACCTATCGAGCATCGGCTTCGCGACGTCACCGGGCGCGGCCCGAACGCGCTGCCGCGCCGCCGACCGAATCGCTAGGACGGAAACCAGTCGGAACCGTCGTACGAGCCCGCGGCCCCGTCCGCCGGGGGGCTGGCGGTCCGGGCCCGGAGGAACGCCCGGGTCTTCTCGCGGTGGCACCGCCGGCAGAGGGTCTGGAGGTTGGCCGGGTCGAGCGGCGCCCCGCCCCGAGCGATCTCCACGATATGATCGACCTCCAGCTCGGCGACCCGGCATCGTCGACGGCAGGCGCGGCAGGTGAACCGGTCGCGGTGGATCGCGTACGTCCGGGCCGCATCCCAGAAGTAGCCGCCTTGGAATCGCCATTGACACAGGCGGGAGCAGTACGGCGTGCGGCGGCTCGGTAGCGACCGGGCGCACGCGACGCACCGTCGTTCGAGCCGGGCGGTCCGCTTCAGTTCGGACCCCTCCGAGAACCAGCGGGCCGAATCGCGGAGCACCCGCTCGGGCCGGGGCCGGGCCGCGCGGAGCATGCCGCACGCTCGTTCGACCGGAGGAAAAACGCTGCCGTCCACAGGCGACGCCCCGGGACCGCCCGCACGGTAAGTACACGGCGTGACCTTCCGGGTCCCGGGGGACCGCGCTACGACCTCCTGGCTCTCCGTTCTCCTCGTCGCCGCCGTCTACGTCGCCATCCTGGCCCGGCAGGTCTCGGGCCGCGGTCCGGAGCCGTGGGTCGCGTTCCTGGTCGGGGCGTTCGCGACGGTCGTCCTCGGCGTGCTCCCGTTACCCGAGGCCGATGCGGTGCTGGCGAGCTCGCTCCCGGTGCTCGTGTTCCTGTTCGCCCTCTTCGTGTTCGCCGCCGAGCTCGAGCGCGCGGGCGCGATCGACCACATCGCCCGGTGGCTGATCGGCCGCGCCGAAGACCCCCGGGACCTGCCGTTCGTCCTGTTCGTCGGGTTCGGCCTCGTCGCGAGCGTTCTCGTCAACGACGCCCTCGTCCTGCTGGGGGTCCCGCTCCTCCTGACGGTCGCCCGCCGCCTCGAGCTCGACCCGAAGCCGCTGCTGCTCACGCTCGCGTTCTCCGTGACGGTCGGCAGCGTCCTCACGCCGATGGGGAACCCGCAGAACCTGCTCGTCTCCCTCTCGAGCGGGATCCACGCGCCGGTCGCGACGTTCCTCCGGTACCTCGCGCTCCCCACCGCGGTCAACCTGATCCTCGGGGGGCTGTTCCTCCGGTGGCGCTACTCGTCGAAGTTCGTGGTCCCCCCGGACCGGTACGAGGCGCTCCGACGGTCCGCGCCGCCACTGTTTCCCGATGGCGGCTGGGGTCGGAGGTTGCGGGCGGCCCCCGCGCTCTGGCTGTTCCCGCTGACGATCCTCGTGCTCGCCACGGTCGACATCACGTCGACCGTGACGGGGGGTCCGACGGTCCCGATCTACGCCGTGGCGCTCGGCGGGGCGCTCGTGATGCTGGTGCTGACTCCCCGCCGCGCGACGGCGGTGGCCCGAATCGACTGGACGATTCTCCTGCTCTTCGCCGGCCTGTTCGTCGTCGTCGGCGGCGCCGTGTCGGGCGGGGTCACCGCCGGACTCGACGGCCTCCTGCCGATCCCCGCCGCGGGCCACGGGGTCTCGGCTCTCCCGTCGATCTGGATCAGCAGCCTCGGCGGGCCGCAGCTCGTCAGCAACGTCCCGTGGGTCGCCTTGCAGATCCCCGTCCTTCAAGGGCTCGGGTACGGCCCCGGGACGCCGGTCGCCTGGATGGCCCTCGCCGGCGTGGCCACCCTCGCCGGAAACCTGACGCTCCTCGGCGCCGCCAGCAACCTGATCCTCGTGCGACGGGCGGAACGCGAGGGGGTGCGGATCTCCCTCGTCGAGTTCGCGCGGGAGGGGATCCCCCTGACGCTCGTCACCACGGCCGTGCTGATCGGGCTCCTCGCACTGGGCCTCTGAGCCGCGACACGTCGCCGTTCGCGCCCCCGAGTCCGGGTCGAACCCGGACCGAGCCGGAGAGGGCAACGGTTTTCGTCGAGAGGTCCCGTCGGTCCGCCGCCCATGTACTTCCCGCTCGGCGATTGGATCGATGCCCACGCCGGCGTGCCCCACAACCTCGGCCAGAGCGGGATGAAAGGTTCGCTCCGCTCCTACGCCAAGGCGCTCCGCCGACTGCCGCCGCCCGATCCGGACCGGCTCCGCCAGGCGATCGCCCGGTCGGTCGGTGCTCCGGTCTCCTCCGTCTTCCTCACCCACGGGGCCACCGAGGGGAACGCCCTCGTCCTTCAGCACCTCGCCCGGACCGTTCGGCTCGGGGGACGACCCGCCCCCCGGCTCTCGGTCGAGGTGCCGGAGTATCCTCCGCTCACGGACATCGGCGCGTTCGCCGGTTTTTCGGTCGTCGGAGCGGGGATGCCGGCCGAGGTGGTCGCCCTGTCCGCGCCGCGGAACCCGCTCGGCACCGCCGTCGGACCCGGGGAGCTCGACGACCTGGCCGGGTCGGCCCCCCACGTGCTCGTCGACGAGACGTTTCGAGAATTCTCCGGACGACCGTCCGCGGCGCGGGAGCGACGCCCCGGACGCTGGGTCACCGGAAGCCTCACGAAGGCGTACGGCGCCGACGACGTCCGCGTCGGCTGGGTCGTCGCACCGCCCGGGGCGGCCGCGACGTTTGGACCGTACCACGTTCTCGCGACGGACCGGCTTCCCCCT
>DASYOF010000329.1:0-3690 GCA_036007995.1 Thermoplasmata archaeon | reverse complement strand
GCGGCCTGTTTGATCGTCTTGCCCTGGTTGGCGCTCTCCAACGTGGCGATCGCTTCGGCGCGGTCGGCCAGGAGGCGGGCGGCCGCGAGGAAGACGTCGCCCCGGGCCTTTGGCGACCATCGCGGCCACGGCCCGCGGTCGAACGCTTCCCGGGCGGCATCGACCGCGGCCCGGACGTCCTCCCGACCGGCCACCGCAACCGATCCGACGGGGCGCCCGTCGTACGGGGAAGGGACGGCGCGACGGGCGCCGGAGGTCGATTCCAGCCACGCGCCCCCGATCCAGAGCTGGCCGTTCATGGGCAAGGTCCGGGAACCGGTGGAATGGTAATGAGGGTGCCGGCGGGGGCGCAGCGGCCCCGCACCTCAGGGTTTATCCAACGGTATCCCGTGCGGCCGTTCGCCCTCTCGGAGGGATTCTCGTGGACCCGAAGTGGACGAAGGTCATTGCGGTGGTCATTGTGCTCATCCTCGTCGTCGCCGGCGCCGCGTTCTTCTACGAGCGCTCCCGCTCCTCCTCGACGTCCTGCGGGCTCGGATCGACGAACCCGCTCATCGTGGACCAGGCGGAGACGCCGGACGTCACCGACCCGGCGACCTCCTTCACCACCCCGGGCTGGGCGCTGATCCAGCAGGTGTACCAGGGGCTCGTGAACTACCAGGGGAGCAACACCACCGTCTTCGCGGGCGTCCTCGCCCAGAGCTGGTCGAACGCGACCAACGCCAACGGGACCACCTCCTGGACGTTCCACCTGCGCCCCGGGGTCACGTTCTCCAACGGCGACCCGTACAACGCCTACGTCCAGTGGTTCTCCCTCTACCGCGCCCTCGTGATGAACGGGGGTCCGGCGTTCATCCTCTCCCAGAACTTCTGGTTCCCCGGTCAGGCGTACTACAACAGCAACAACACGACCAACTGGAACAACAGCGTCGTCAACGCGCTGGTCCACGAGCTCAACACGTGGAACTTCCTGTCCCCCACCAGCGCGGAGATCGCCGTGATGGAGGAGGCGAACCAGTCCTTCCAGGTGATCAACAACCTCACGATCCAGCTGAACCTGGGGACCGGCTACCTCGGGACGCCCTACGCCTACCTCCTCGCGACCCTCGCGTCGCCCATCGCCTACGCCGTGGACCCGGCGGTGGTCCAGACCCAGGCGGTCTCCGGCGAGTCCCCGGGCGTGGCGGTCAACGCCACCGACGGCTGGATGAACATCAACCTCGTGGGCACCGGCCCGTACACCCTCGTCGGGAGCTACTCCTCCACGAGCGCCGGGTACGTGCTGCAGCCCAATCCCAAGTACTGGGGCGCCGCGGCCGCCGCTGCCGACCCGTCCAACAACCTCCTCCCGCCGGCCCGGGCTTCCATCCAGGTGAACTTCCAGTCCACGGGCCAGATCGCGGTGCAGGACCTCCAGAACGGCGCCGCCGCGGAGGCGTCGTTCTCCTACCTGGGACCCACGACGGTCCAGGCGCTCTCCGGGAGCGCGTGCGTCACGGTGCAGCCGCTCGGCACCGTCTACGGATCCACCGCGGGGACCTGGTGGGTGTACATGAACCAGTCCACGTACCCGTTCAACAACCTCTCGGTCCGGGCGGCGGTGGTGCACGCCATCGACTACCCGCAGATCATCCAGGAGGCGTTCGGCGGCGCCGCCCAACAGTGGGTCGGCCCCGTGCCCCCGGGATTCCCGGACTATGATCCGGGCGGCCTCTCCCCCTACGCGTACAACCTGACCCTCGCCCAGCAGGAGATCGCCAACTCCCCCTGCGCCAACCAGGCGTGCGCCGCCACGGTGCTCAACTTCGAGTACGTGAACATCGGGGATTGGCAGAGCGTCGCGACGCTCCTCACCTCCGAGCTCGGGGACATCGGAATCACCCTGCACCCGGTCCCGCTGGCGAACGTCCACGCGCTCACCAACCTGCAATCCGTCAACAACGGGGCGTGCACCGCGCAGACGGTGTCGGACGGACAGGGACCGTTCCCGATCGGGTTGGAGTTCTACACGGCGGACTACATCTCGCCGGACGACTACACGCAGAACGACGCGTACAGCTACGGCAGCGCTAACCAGTGCATGAGCGGGTACGCGAACCTGACCATGGACACGGACGTCTTCGCCGCGGCGAACGCCAGTACCAGTCCCGCCGACGCCTCCGGGCTGTACGCCAACATGACGTCGATGATGTACAACAACTACACCGACGCGTGGCTGGTGGTCCCGACGCAGTACGCCGTCTACTCGAACCACGTCCACGGGATCGTCGACAACGCGATGGGCAGTGCCGAGCCCGTGGCGCTGACGTTCAACACCGAGTACGCGTCGTAGGGGGACGAGGGCCTCGGCGGCTCACGTCGCGGCCGGTCGGGCTCGGGCCGGGGGCCTCCGAAAGGAGCGACTCCGGGGCGATCTCCTCGACGTCCTCCAACCGGTGGCAGGCCGCGAGACCCTCCGGCCGCCCCGGGACCGGGCGGAGGAGCGGGTCCTCGGTCCGGCATCGATCGATCACGAACGGGCAGCGCTTGGCGAACCGGCACCCCGGCGGGGGATCGATCATCGTCGCCACCTCGCCGGAGATCCGGTACCGGGTCTTCCGTCGGGCGGGGTCCGGCACCGGCACCGCGGCGAGCAGCGCCTTCGTGTACGGATGCGCCGGGTGCTCGAGGATCGTCCGGACCGGGCCGATCTCGACGATCTGGCCGAGGTACATCACCGCCACCCGGTCCGCGGCGAATCGGACGGCGGCGACGTTGTGGGTGATGAGCAGGTAGGCGTGGCCCCGCTCGGCCTGCAGCGCCACGAGGCGGTTGAGGATCTGCGCCTGGACGGCGACGTCCAGCGCGCTGGTGGGCTCGTCGAGGACGACGAGCTTCGGCTCCACGGAGAGCGCCCTCGCCAGGGAGAGCCGCTGGCGCCCGCCGCCGGAGAACTCGTGCGGGTACTGGTCGAGGCAGTCCGGGGACAGACCGACGGTGGGAAGGAGGTCGGCGACCTTGGCCCGGATCTCGGACCGGGAGAGCGCCTGCTGCGCCCGGAGCGGCTCCCCGACGATCTGCCAGACCACCATTCGGGGGTCCAAGGACCCGACGGGGTCCTGGAAGACGATCTGGATGTTGGACCGGAACCGCCGGAGGGTCTCGCCGGTCAGCGTCGCGAGGTCGACGTCGCCGAGGCGGATCGCGCCAGAGGTGGGGGGGTGGAGCCGGGCCACGAGCCAGCCCAGCGTCGACTTGCCGGAGCCGGACTCGCCGATCAGCCCGAGAGTCTCCCCGGGGGCGAGGGTGAAGGAGACGTCGTCCACCGCGTGGATCCCCCGGCCGGGCCGGCGGTGCAGGAATTCCGTGGGGCTCCGGGGGAGCGGGAACCGCTTGACCAGATGTTCTACCTGGAGGAGCGGGGGGGCCGGGGAGGTCACGGGAGGGACGCCACCTCCTCGGGGAAGTGGCACGCCGTCGTATGGGTGGCCGGGTCCCCGGGCACGTGGGAGGGGATGAGGGGCGGCCCCGGGTCCCGCCGGCAGAGGTCCCGGGCGATCGGGCACCGGGGGGCGAAGAGACATCCCGGTGGCGGGCGGGAGAGGTTCGGGACCTTCCCGGCCATCGACGGGAGCGGGCCGTCGGATTTGTACCGGGTCGGGATCGACCGCAGGAGCGCCTTGGTGTACGGGTGCCGGGGGGTGCGGAAGA
>DASYOF010000328.1:0-5170 GCA_036007995.1 Thermoplasmata archaeon | reverse complement strand
GGCCGCCTACCTGAACTTCACGGCCGGCGCGAACGGCTCGCTGGCGCTTCGGGACGAGCACGTCGTCCTCGCCCAGGGGATGAACGTCTCGCTGGACGCACGTCAGTTCCCGAACGTCACCCGGGACGCCGCCGGCAACGTGGCGATCAAGTACGTGACCGGGTCGATCGCCGCGTCCGCCTGGATCGAGGAGAACCTGACGGCGACGTTCGCCCCGGCGCTGCCCCTCGTCGAGGGACCGCTGTTCCTCGGCAAGGCGTGGAACGCGAACTCGACCGCGACGTTCTCCGGCCAGGTCGCCTGGGCGGAGACGGTCCACTACGTCGCGCCGAGCGGCGCGACGGCCACGATGTCGAAGTCGGGGGCGGTCGCCGCGAACGCCACGGCCCCGGTCGCCCTCGCCTGCTCGGTCGTGGGGACCGCCGTCGTGCGCTACCCGAACGGGACGCCCGAAACGGACGACGTGATCGCCTGCACGAACGCCACCGGCAGCGCGACATACCTGGCCGCGGACGGCCTCGTCGTCCTGCCGACGTCGAACCCGAGCGGTTCGGCGGGGCTCGTGGAGGCGGTTCCCGAGCGCGCCGCGACCGCTCCGGCGAACCCGGTCTCGCAGGCCCGCGGCGCCAGCCTGTACTCGCCCTCGCACGGGCTCGCCGCGTCGGAACGCGCGACCCCCTCGGCGGGCGACACGGTCACCGCGAGCCCGATGTCGCCGAGCTCGGCGCATACGGCCATGCGGGGACTCGGCACCCCGGTCCGACCGGCGCCGGCGCCGTGGGAACCGTCGGCCGGGCAGATCATCGCCGTCGTCGCGGTCTCGGCGGTCGTCGCGGTCGGCCTCATCGTGGTCGACTCGCGGAGGCACCAGGCACGGCGGTAGATCGGGGCGGGCAACCGTTTCCGGGGGAGGGGGGAAGGCCCCTCCCCCCCGCTCACTACGTCGGTCGGCGAGAACGGATCGAAAGGGTTGGCCCACCGAACGGCGCGACCCTTACGGGTGCTTCGCCATCTTGAGGACGGCGTCCTGCGTGAAGTCCTCGTTGTGCTTGTGCTTCCCGTGCCACTGCACCAGCGAGACCAGCTCGTGCTGGTCCGAGGAGACGACTTCGAATCCGTCCGCGCAGGCGACCTTCCACTTTCCACATCCCATGTTCATGCCTCCCGTCCGAAGACGGGCAGGGGCTCCAGCACCGTCGGGTGGGTGAACCCTTGTAACTCGCGGGTACCACAACGCAAGCCCGGTCTCTGGACGGAACCGCGTCCGGACGTTCCGGTTCAGTCCGGGTGCCCGAGGAACGCCCGCTTTGCGGCGGTGACGTGCACCCCCGGGCGGATCGAGTCGATGACCTGCATCACCCGGCCGCTCGGATCGAGGAGGAACGTGACCCGTCGGGCGTGGCCGAACGCCCCGAGCACGCCGAACCGGCGAGCGATCGCCTGGTCGCTGTCCGCGACGAGCGGGAACGGAAGGGCGCACGTCTCGAGAAATCGGCGCTGGTCGTCGATCGAGTCGACGCTGACCCCGACGACGGAGACCCCTTTCTCGCGGAGCGAGGGATGCTCCTTCGCGAATCCGATCGATTCGTACGTGCACCCGAGGCTGCCCGCGCGCGGGTAGAAGTACAGGACCACGGGGCCGCCCCGGAGCGAGGAGAGGCGGAAGCCGGAGCCCCGGGTCGAGATCCCCTCGAAGTCGGGGGCGAGGTCGCCCGGCTGCAGCATCGTTCGGAAGACCACGGCTCAGGTACTTGAACTTCGGCGCCGGACCCGACCGGCCCGGATGGCGCCGGTCAGCCTCGGGCGAGACGCCCGAGCTCGGCGTCCGTCAGCGGTTCGACCTGATCGGGATTCCCGAACGCCTCGACCTGCGCCAGGTCCCGGAAGCGGACCGAGGGGACGGCCCCGAGCGCGAAGGCGAACGCCATCGCCGCCTGCGGCAGGGTCCGCCGTCGGTGCTCCGTGAGGAATCCGAGGGCGAGGACCGGCGAGTAGGCGCGCTCGAGCTCTGCGAAGTCCACCGGGTGGGGGGATCGCGAAGGGGTAGCCAGGCCGTCCGAGAGCCATTGGCCGTCGAGCCGGCCGTCGGCGTGGGGATTCGTCAGGAGCACGGATGCTCCGGCGGCTCGAACGTCGGCGACCAGGGGGATCAGCCGGGGCGCGTCGAGCAGGCTTCCCGGCAGCGAGACCCACGCGGCGCCCCGGCGGGCCGCCTCGGTCGCGCCGGCCTCCGCGGCCCCGATTTCGGCAAACCGGACACCCGACGGTCCGGCGCCTCGCTCCGGCGCCCGGTCGGGCGGCGATCGCACCACCACGATCGACCCCGGCGCGGCTCGGCCCATCGGATCGCTCGGGCGCTCGGCCACAAACACCGTTGCCGAGGCCCACCGCGGCCCCGTCCCCTCGCGCGCGAGCGCCCACGCCGCCTCCGGCGACGGGGATTCGCTCAGGTCGAGAGTGGTGACCCCTCGGGCCACGGCGCCACCGAGCGTTCGCGCGAGCCGCGCCCGCCCCGGCCCGGCCGAAGGGACCGGATCTCGTCCGAGCGAGAAGGCCAGCGACGGGCTTCGACTCTCGGGTACTCTCATCCGACCCCGCTCCCCGTAGTCCTCCACGGACCTCCCTTTATCGGTGCGGGGGGTACCGCCGGACGTGAGCGGTTCGAGGGAGGAGACGCCTCGGGACGGTCGTCCGCTCTCCGAGCGGCTCCGCCCCCACCGCCTCGCCGAGATCGCCGGGAATCCGCGCGCCCTGGCGAAGCTCCTCCAGTGGGGGCGGGAGTGGTCGACCGGCACCGCGCCGCCGAGACAGCGTGCGGCGGTCCTCGCCGGGCCCCCGGGCGTCGGCAAGACGACCGCCGCGCTCGCCCTCGCCGCGGAGTTCGGGTGGACGGTCGTCGAGATGAACGCGTCCGACTCGCGCAACCAGACCGCGATCGACCTGGTCGCCGGTCGGGCGGCGATCACGCACACGCTCGGCGATACCGGGAAGTTCCGTCAACCGAAGGACGGCGGCCGCACGCTGATCCTGCTCGACGAGGCCGACTCCCTCACCGGCCGCGCTACGGAGTCCGCCGCCCCGAAACCCTCACCGCTCGCCTTCCGCGATTTCCTGCGCGGGCGGTACGGGACCACGGACGCCTTGAACCGGGGCTGGAAGCTCGGGGAGACCGGGCGTCCCGCGGCCTTCGGGGCCTGGTCGGACGTCCCGACCACCGCCGGACGCGGAGCGTTCACGAAACTCGCCGAGGCGCAGCGGGACATCGGCGACTGGCGGGGGAGTTCGAAGACCGTGGACACGAGCGACCGAGGGGGGCTCGGGGCGATCGCGCGGCTGGTCCGCGAGACCCGCCAGCCGCTCGTCCTGACGGTCAACGACGAGCGGACGCTCCGCCGGTACTCCCCGGTGTTCGCGTCCGGCGTCCTCCGGCTCACGTTCGAGCGACTCGGCGACCGGGAGATGCTCGCCTTCCTCCGGGGCCTCGTCACCTCGCAGAACCTACGGGTCACGCCGAAGGCGCTCGACGCGATCGTGCGCCGGAGCCGGGGCGACCTCCGCGGCGCCACGAACGACCTCGAGGCGATCGCACCGCTCGAGCCCGGCCCCCAGCAGGAGTCGGTGCTAGGCGCGCGCGATGTCGGCGGGGAGATCGGCGAGCTCGTCGAGGAGACGCTCGCCGCCCCGAGGTTCTACCGGAGCGTCGAGATCCGGAACCGCGTGGACGTCACCCCGGACGACCTCCTCCCGTGGTTCGAGGAGAACGCGACCCGGTTCGCGCGGAGTGAGTTCGGCCGGTCGGCGGGGATTGACGCGATCGCCCGGGCCGAGCGGCATCTCGCGCGCGCCCGGCGCTACCGCGTCTACGGCCTCTGGAGTTTCGCCTCCGAACTGATGACCGGGGGGACGGCCGTCGCCCTCGAGGCGGCCGGGGGGGTCCGGATCGCCTCCGCCTTCTTCCCGGCGTTCCTCGGGGAAATGGGCCGTTCGCGGGCCGCCCGAGCGCTTCGTCAGTCGACCCTCGACAAGGCCGGCCGGCACCTCCACCTCTCCCGGCGGAAGGGCGCCGAGTCGACGCTGCCGTTCCTCGAAGCGGCATTCGCCGTCCCGGGGATCCGCGACGGTCCCGTGTTCGAGTTCCGACGGGCGATCGTGCACGACCTCGAGCTGACGCCCGAGGAGGTCGGCTTCCTCGCCCGGGTGGAGCCGGAGGCCGAGGGGATCCGCGCTCTATTTCCGACGGAGGACGACACTCCCGAGGTGACGCCGGAGCCGGAATCCGACGCCCCGGTCGCCGTGGCCCCGACGCCCGAGCCGAGGAAGCGCGTCCAGCGCTCGCTCGGCGAGTTCTGACCCGGCTACTCGAACCGGCCGAACGCCGGTCCGCTGCCCTCGCGGGCCGCCTTGTCGAACTTCGAGCTGGCCTTCCCACCGGACATCGCGGCGACCTGCATCGCGATCGGCCGGTTCTTCATTGAGACCCGGACGAATCCGGCGCCGAGGAAGCCGGCGGCGGCCGCGTTGAGCGACACGTTCGCGACGCCGACCGTGGTCGTGGTCGCGACCGGCGACAACACCGGCACGCCCGGAGTGACCGCGATCGGGATCCCGGGGGGCGCCGCCGGTGGAAGCGGTGGCCCGATGCCGGCCGGCGGGCCGCTGCCGGCGAGCTCGACGTTCACGGTGGAGAGCGGGAACGACTGGAAGACGGCCGAACCGTTCGACCGAGGGACGTAGTACGCCCAGGTGTAGAATCCGTTGACGGATGTACTCCCGCCGGCCTTGCAGCCCTGCGTCGTGCACGCGTCGACCGGGACGCTGCCGAGCGGCGGCGCGATGGCGACGACGTTGAACGAGGCGGTCCACGAGTCCCCGACGTAGAGCGCGTTGTACTGCGGGATCGTCGAGAAGTTCCAGTTGAGGGTCTCGAGCCCGTTGACCGTCTCGATCGTCGGGACCCGCTGGCAGCCCGGCACCGTGAGTCCGTTCGCCTGCTGGCACGACGCCGTGAACTGCGGGGTCGAGGCGACGCGGATGTTCCCGTACGGTTGGTAGTGGAACATCGGTCCGTTCGAGCCGTTCGCGACCAGCGTCTGGTACACCGGACCGAATCCGATCCCGCGGAGCGCGGCGAACAGGCTCGGGTTGTTGGTGTTCGGCGTCAGGACCGGCC
>DASYOF010000327.1:0-1962 GCA_036007995.1 Thermoplasmata archaeon | reverse complement strand
TCCGGTAGTCGCTCGGGAAACCGTGCGTCACGGCGGTCGCGAGGAACTGCCCGACGTCTTCGCCCGGCGGCGCGAGGCTCCCCGGATAGGAATGGTACGCGATCGCCGAAAGGTTCCGGCCGTCGAGCGCCACGAGCGGCGCCAGCCACGGGCCGCCCGCGACGCCGCCGACCTCCGACTGGATCCCGATGACCCGGATCGCCGGGTCGACGGTCCGCATCGCGGCGATGTCCCGTTGGACCGTCACGGCGTACTGTTGCGGCGTCGGGGTCGAGGCGTCGGTCCACCGCCAGTGGGCCCAGGGGATCCCGTAGTGGGTCCATGTCTGCGGCTCGTTCCCGATCGACCAGAAGTCGGGGTGGTACCCGAGCGTGTCCTCGACGAACGCGACCGTCACCGCGGCCGCCCCCGGGTCGTTGATCTCGCCCGGCACGGCGAAGATCGAGTGGCACTCCCGCCACTCGCAGAACTTGACGAACCCCTCGTCGCTCCCGTTCGGCCCGGAGGGAGTGCCGTTCGCGTTGTACGAAACGCCGAGGGTCTGGTTCGCGTTGTCCCCGCCCCCGCCCCACCGGAAGTAAGCGATCGGGGTCTCGTTCACCTGGTCGGAGAGCGAGCGGTTCTCGATCTTCACTGCGTGGGTCCCGACCGCCCAGAACGTCCCGGGCGGTTCCGCGACGGGTCCGCCGACGACGAGCTGCCCGACGATCGTCGTCCCGCTCGTGCCGAGCTGGGGGGTGATGACGACGACGACGGTGGCGACCGTGACGATCAGCAGCGTGACCGCGATGAGCGCGAGGTACGGTCGGATCTGCCGAGTCCACGACCCCGAACGGGACCGGCCGGCCCGGGTGCGGAGACGCCGGAGTCCCCCGCGAAGCTTGCGTCGTGCCATCGATCGGTGCTCGGCCTTCCTTCCGCCGGAGAGGGCGCCTCGCTAGGAGGACGAAGCCCCCGCCTCTTGAACGTGCCCTCGGCGGCGCAGTCGGCCCGCGCCCGCCCGGCGGCGCCGCAGGCCCCCCAGAGGACTCAGCCGAACTTCGTGTGCACCGAGTAGAGGATCATCCCGAACCCGGCCGCGAGGAACCCGACGCATCCGAACTGCGCGTAGAACAGGCTGCCCGACCAGCCGTAGATCCCGAACCACGAGCCGGCGGTCCCGACCGAGAGGCAGGCGAATCCGGTCGCGAGGGCGAGCATGCTGCGGCTCCCCGTCCGCCGGTACGCGCGGAGGCCGTACGCGGTGACGGCGATCCCGAGCAGGAGGACGACCAGCCACGAGATGGTGATCATCCAGAGGTCGGCCGTGCTGGAGTACCCCGTCACGGGCTCGCCTCCCGACGGTAGTTCTTCCACATCGTCTGCAGTCGTTCCGTTGCGAGGTCCCGGTACTTAACGTCAATCCGCAACGTGCGCCCGTACAGCTCGACGGCGAGCCGTTCGAGGAGGCTCCGGTAGAGGTCGACCCGCTTCCCCTCCGGCGTGATGGCGGTGCGTTGGACGCCGACGAGCCCGATCTGCTGCAGGTCGTGCAACTTGCGGTACAGCGTGCTCTGCGGGATCCGGTTCGAGGCCAGCATCTCCTGGGCCGACATCGGGGCATCGTTGAGCATCATGAGGATCTCGCGGGCGGCCGGGTCGCCGAGAGCGTCGAGGACGCGCTCCTTGCGATTGCCGGGGGCCGCGGCGGCCGGGGCCTCCGCGGCCGTTCCGCCATCCGCGCTCACAAGGCCCTCCGCGGTAGTCTCCCTTCTCGGCGATTCTCAGGCGTGGGAACTATTCGAAGGAATCGACCGACGGTAGGCCGGGACCGGACCGTCGGGGAACGTCGATTCGGGGCAGGCGAGTCGGGCCGGAGCGCCGGCCGGCCGCCGGCGCGCGTGCCACGCTCCCGCATGCGGCGGCGCCCACCTGTGCCCGTGCCTTTACCCTTTGCCTGACACCCGCCGTCGGGACCGCGGC
>DASYOF010000326.1:0-3065 GCA_036007995.1 Thermoplasmata archaeon | reverse complement strand
TCGAACTGGTCGGCGAGGAAGCTCCGGCTCATCGCGTGGCTCCCGTCCACGATGTCCGAGGGCCGAAGGACGTTCGAGCGGACGAGCTCGCGCTCGATCCACGCCTCCCCGCCAAAGGACGACTCGCCATCCGGGGCGAGGTACCCGTTCTTCGTCGCCACGAAGACCTCCTCCCGCCGTACGGCGTCCCCGGAGAACGTCCGTGTCAGGGCGCGTCCGACGGAGCGCTCCGCGCGCTGGTGCCGGTAGTTGATCGCCGTGTCGATCACGTTGATGCGACCGGAAGCGAGACAGAGGCTCACCGCCTGCTCCACGGCGACGTCGGTGGCCCCGTCCGGGCGCCCGATGTACGTCCCCAGGCCCAGCGATGACACGGTGTGTCCGGTGGCACTGCTCCGGAAGTGAAGTTCGGGGAGCTCGTGCCCGTCGATGGCCCGTTTCCGGAATCTCGCGGTGCCTTCGGCCGAGGCGAGCCCCGGGATACGCGCCATGGTCCGGGGTGGCGCGCCGGCAGAAAAGCACGGCGGACCCCGAGAGGTTCAATTATCCGGCGGCCATCGAGGGGCGGGCCACGCGCTCTCGATGCCGCGACGGAAGTACGGCCGCCTCCGGAAGCCGATTCCGCCGGTCCCTCCGGAGAAGTGCCGGTTCTGCCGGCTGCGCCGGGCATGCCCGACCCATCCACGGCGGGCCGAGTAGCGCGTCCAGGCCACGCGGTCGACCGCGGCCGCGGCGGAATGCTTATCCCCGAATCCGGGCAAGGGACGGACGGATGACCCGCGCCCACGTCTCTCGTCGGCGGGACGTCCTGTCCGTCGCATCGGTGCTGCTCGCCGCCACGCTGCTCCTCGTGACCGCGGGCCCGCTGGGGCCGGCGGACCTGGCGGCACCGGGCTCGCGCGGCGTGGAATTCGCCGGGGGGCAAGCCACGGTGCGAGCCGCTCCGGGCGCGCCGGCGCTCAGCGTCCCGTCGTCGCAAGTCGGATGGAACGCGTCGATCCCGCAGTGGAGGCAGCTGGCCCCACCCTCGTCCCCGCCGCCCCGCGCCGATGCGGCCATGGCCTTCGACCCGCAGTTGAACGTGACCGTCCTCTTCGGTGGCTCGTACTCCGGCGGATCGTGTTTCGTGTTCACCACCTGCGCGCTCAACGACACCTGGGAGTTCGACGGCGCGCGCTGGACGAACGTCACCCCGACCCATCTGACGTCGACCACCAACCCTTCGCCCCGGTGGGGCGCGGCGCTCGCGTACGTCCCGGCGCTCGGCGGCCTCTTGCTGTTCGGTGGGACGAGCGCGACCCCGAACGGCATCAACAACCCGGCCCTGAACGACACCTGGGAGTTCAGCGGGTTGGGCTGGGCACCCCTCTGTACCGGGCTGTGCGCGGCCCCCGCCGCTCGGTGGGATGCCTCGTTCGCGTACAGCGACGAAGCCGGCGCCGCGGTCCTCTTCGGGGGCGAGACCACGGTGTCCGGCACGACGTCGGACCTCTCGGACACGTGGACCTTCACTCCGACGGCCAACTGGACGCCGGTGACGCCCGCCGCCGCGCCGAGCGCTCGGGCCGCCGCCCCGGAGGCGTGGGACGGCCAGCTTGGCGGCGTTGTCCTCTTTGGCGGATCGCCGAGCAACACGCAGACCTGGCTCTACCGGAACCAGAGCTGGCACGTGCTGTCCCCGGCGCTCAGTTCCGGGATTCCGTCCGCCCGCGCCGGCGCGGCGCTCTCGAACGACCCGCTGAACGGATCGGTGGTCCTGTTCGGGGGATGCGCCGCCGTTCCGTGCGCCGGGACCGGGGCGAACGACACCTGGGTGCTCGCGCAGGACAACTGGTTCAATCTCACGGGCCGGATCGGCCCCGCGCCCTCGGGCCGCGGCCAGGCCGACCTCAGCCTTGGGGGCGCGAAAGGTTCGCTCGTCCTCTTCGGAGGATCCGGAGGCGCCCTCGACAACGACACCTGGCGGCTCGCCCACCTCGAGCTGACCGCCGTTACGGCGGCCCCGTCCGCCCTGGACGGGGGGAACTCCACGAACCTCTCCGTGTCGGTCTCCGGTGGTATCGGCTCGACGGCGTTCGCCTGGATCGGTCTCCCGGTGGGATGCGCGAGCGCCAACGCGAGCGCGCTCGCGTGCACCCCGACGGGGCCGGGTGGGGAGAACGCGACCGTTCGCGTGATGGTCACGGACACCGGAGGATTCGTCGTGAACTCGACGCCGGTCCTGCTGACCGTGAACGCGCGCCCAACGGCGACCGTGGTGGCCACTCCGCTCCACGGGATCGTTCCGTTGCAGGTCTCGTTCGTGGTCACCGCCCGGGGGGGAACCGGGAGCCTCTCGTTCGCGTGGCAGTTCGGGGACGGAACGACCGGGACCGGACCGAACCCGAGCCACGCGTACCTGTCGGCCGGCACGTACCCGATCGTGGTCCAAGCGACCGATGGCGACGACCAGACCGGAACCGCGTGGACCAACGTGACCGTCGTGGCCCGACTATCGGCCACCGCAGAATTCAGCCCTACGGCGATCCTGTACGGTGCCTCCGCGACCCTCAAGGTCGCGATCTCCGGCGGCACCGCGCCGTATACCGTTCACCCCCTGAACGCGACGCCGGGATGCGGGACGGTTCCGTCGGGGACGACGAACGCGCAATCGTTCCGCTGCACGCCGACCGACGTTGGCACCTACCGACTCACGCTGCGCGTGAACGACAGCTCCGGTCAATCGGTCAACGTCACCGCCAACCTCACCGTCAACGCTTCCTCGGGCCCGGGCGGACCGAGCCCCCCCGCCTCGTCGAGCCCGCTCTCGCCGACCGAAGAGCTCGGAATCGTCGTCGTGATCGTCCTCGTCGCCCTTCTTGGACTCGCCCTCTACCTACGCCGCCGCGGGCGCCAGCCGGTCGTGCCGCCCGCCGGTCCACCCGGGCCGATGCCGCCGGCGAACCTGTACGTCCCGCCGGAAGACGCGCACCGATAGCGCGCGGGCTTCGGGTCACGCGGTCGGCGGTTCGGTCTTGCGACCGAGAAGGATCGGCGTGACGACCTTGTGGTGGAGCGCGTCGGCC
>DASYOF010000325.1:0-4940 GCA_036007995.1 Thermoplasmata archaeon | reverse complement strand
ATCGCGTCCGACCCGAGGCTCGCGGGCCGGGTCCGGTTCGTCGGTCCCGTCGCCGAGGAGGAGAAGGCGGCGCTCCTCTCCCAGACCGACCTGTTCGTGCTGCCGTCGACGTCGGACACGAGCTCGGTCGCGCTGCTCGAGGCGATGGCGTGCGGGGCCGCGTGCGTCGCGTCCGACGTCGGCGGTCCGAGCGAGATCGTCCAGGACGGCGTGACCGGTCGGCTCGTCTCCGTCAACGCCGCCGGCGCGCTCGCGCGGGCGCTCGCCGGGCTCCTCGACGACGGGGCCGAACGCCGGCGCCTCGCGACGACCGCGCGCGCGTGGGTCGTCCGGAGCGCGTCGATCGAACTGGCCGCCCGCCGCTTTATCTCCCTCTACGAGCTACTTCTCGCCGAGAGGCGCCACGGTGCCACCGTCGACGCTCGCTGACCTCGAATCGTTCGCGCGCCGGACCGTCGGTCCGCGCCTCGACGTTCCGGCGCTCACCGCGGCGTACCACGAATACCTCCCGCAGCGGGGCGAACCGCTCGCGAGCTTCCGGTTCGGCGAAGGCGGCTCGCTGTTCGCCGCGATCGCGGACCCGGCGTTCGACTTCGGCACCGCCGACCTCACGCTCACCAACCCGCCGAAACCCGGCCCGCTCTGGGAGTACCTGCGAACGTTCTCGCGGATCGCCTTCTCCCCGGACGGCTCCGCCGACGTGTTCGGTCCGGACGGCGGGCCCCCGACCCGGGCGATCGCCCGGATCCTGCTCCGCGAACACTACACCGCACCGCCGGAGGGGAAGAGCCCGAAGGCGCTCCGGGCGGCGACCCGGACGCTCGCCACCCCGATGCAGGGGGTCGACTACGTCCGCCAGACCGGCGTGGTGCCGTTCTCGGTCGCCATCCTGCTGTACTTCTCGGAGGAGCGGATCCGCCTCGAGCTCGACGTCCTCGAGGACCGGCTACTTCGCGACATCCGGACCGGTCGGTTCCCGATCGCCCGGCGGGTGCGGCGGCCGCCCCGCGTCGCCTACAGCGTCGACTCGTACGTCGCCCGCGGCTCGCTGCCCGTCGTCTCGTGCCGGGTCCTGGAGGTCCTCACCGAGACCCACGGCACGTCCGCCGTCGAGCTGGCGCCGGTGTTCCGCGGGGCGCGGGAGCTCGTGCAGACGACGCTGCAGGGACTCGCGGCCCGGCGGCTCGCGACGTTCGACCGCCGCACGGGTCTGTTCCGTCCCCGGTTCGAGACCCTCGTTCCGGGGGGAGCCGCCGCCGACCTCGCCGATGCGCCGCAGGTCGCGCACCCGCAGCTTCGGACGAACGTTCTCGAACTCATCGCGGCCGCCGATTCGCGCGCCACCTGCCCGCTGTGCGGGGACTCCCTCCCCGCCGGGCATCGCGGACTCCTGTGCGACCGGTGCCAGGCCGAGGTCGGCGCCGAACCGGGTCCGGCGTAGCGAGTTCGGTCTCGCGACCTCGGCCGCACACCCGCGGGAGCCCCGAGGGGCTCGGAGCTGGTCGAGTCCGAGACCGTTCCGGGCCTCGGGCCGGAAACTCCGGATCTCCCGCGACCCAGCTGAGCGAGGGCGCCGCGGTACCCGGCGCGATTCGGTACCGGTGCGGGCGCGGTTCGACCGCGGTGGAACCTGGGACGTCGGGAGATCGTCGAAACTCCGCGGGATCCGGGGATCCCGGACTTGCCATTCGTTTCCGACGGCCACGCGCCCCGCCTTAGTATCCGTCCCAAACCGTATGGGACCGATCCGGCTGGCGGCCCCCCATGAGCAATCCGGCGGCCGCCTCCGGGACGTTGGTGGCCGCCGTTGGGACCGCCCTCTTCCTCGTGCTGTTTTACTCCATGGTCCACGTCGTCAAGCCCGGCCAGCTGGGCCTCGTGTTTCGCTCGCTCGGGGGCGGATATCTCTCGGCCCTTCGACCCGGTTTCTGGATCGTCGGGTTGGGCCGACAAGAACGAATCGTCGTGGTCGCCACCGGCGCGAATGGTCTTCTGGCCCTCCCGGGAAGGGCCTCGGCGGAACTCGACCCGGAGCTCCCTCCGCGCCCCGTCAAGATCGCCGAACGGGAGATCCTGGCGCGGTCCCAGGGGCATATCGCCGCCGGGAGCAAGGTACGAGTGATCGAAGATGACACTCAGGGAACCGTCGTCGTGGCCGCTGAGGCGTCGTGAAACGCTCGGCTGCCCGGGATTGCGGTTCGGTCCGCGTCGGTGGGTACGTTTCAAGGGACGGGGCGGTATCGAGAGTGGATGTCCGAGTCGACGAGTCCCACCGTAAGCCCCGAGGCCCTCCTGGTCCGGACTCGGTTCGCGTACCGACGAGGCTCTCTCCGGCTGCTTCTAACTCGGATCGGCGTCCGGGGCCTACTGTTGCTCCTCGCCGTATTCGCCCTGTTCGCCCTTTGGAGCGCCGTCCACTTGTGGCCGTACTACACCTACCCGTTTCGCTCCGGGTACGGCGGGCCATTCCTGCTCCATTCGATCGCCTGACGAGCGTCCGCAAGGCGCGCTTGCCTGAGTAGTGACCCGGGCTCGGCGCTCTCCAAGACCCTCAAAAGGAATCGAGCGCGCCCAGGGTGAGATGGGATTGGGCGGCCCGTGCCCAACCCAGCGGTCAGCGGTGGTCGGGATGGGCCTTTCGCAGGTCGTGATAGCAGGCTCGGCAGCGCCGGGGACTCGGGTCCAGGTCCTTGGCCGCGCAGGCGCACTGACATGGACTCAGCTCAACGTCCTCGCGTGCGCTGCCCGTCGACGTGCAGAGGTCGCACATGGACGCGGAAGAAAACTCGGGCTCGATAACCACTTCGGTCGGGCCGCCGAGACTCGGAGCGTGGTCCCCCGGATTCCCGCTCGCCCGGAGCCTGTCGAGCGCCCCGCCCGAAGCTGCCCCCGATGCGCTCGGACGGGTTGGGGGACGATTCCGGGTCATCGGGGAGAGCGTGCCCGATCGAGCCTCTTCCGTGACCGGCGATCGAAATCCCACGCCCCGGGGAAGGCGGGCCTGTCGGGAGTCTCCGCGCCGGCGTCGGTCCGCCGCCGCCTTTGAACCCGAGTGTGCTGGCTTAGAAGGCCAGTACTTCGTCCTGGCTAAGCTACAGGCCCGGACCTCGAATCGCTTCCGAGCTTAATTGACTGGCGGCCGAGCGGCGGCCCGGGCGACGAGACGCGCGAGTCGTAGCGGCTCCGGCCAGAGTCCCTCCCGCGTGGCCCGGCGGACGAGCGCCGACGCCTCCGCCCTCGTCGCGCCCGCCACGGCCGCGAGCACGGTGCCCGTCGGGAGCCGTACGGCAAACAAGGGCCGCGACCGAAGGAGCCGCCACCGCCGCGCGCGGTCGCGGGGGAAGTACGTCCGCAGCGCGGCATCGATCGACGGGAAATCCGGAGTACGAGGCGTGACCGCCACGACCGGCCGCTCGACCGCCTTCGCGAGCGCCGAGAGGTCGAGGACGTTGAACCCTCCGACCGTCACCCCGTCCAAGAGGACCGCCCGGACGCCGTCCCAGTGTGGGGAGGTCCGCAGGGCGTGCGCGATCCGCTCGGTCGAGTCCGACCCATCGACGGCGACGTGCGCGAAGGCGACCCCGTCGACGCGCTCCGGGAGCGAGCAGAACACGAGCGCGACAAGAGCCGTCCGACTTCGTCGCCGGAACGGTCCGTCGTCGATCCCCACGACCCGGGGGTGCGGCTTCGCGAGCGCCCGCCCCAAGGATATACGGGGCCGCCGGGTCCGGACGGCCCGATGGGCGGGCCGCTGGTGACGATCCGGTGCGTCCGGTGCGGCCGCCTGCTGGTCGCGCCGGTTCCGCCGGGCGCCGACCCGCTCTGGTTCACGTGCCCCCATTGCGCCCAGCCGCTCCCGGTGGTCGCGCCGCGCGACCCGCCCCCGTTGTTCTCGTGGGAGGTGTACCCCCACCTATATCCTCCGGCTCGGCCGCCGAAAGTTCCCGGTCCCGGCGTTGGACGACTCCTCGTCGCGCTCCTTGTGACGGCCGCCCTGGTCCTCGTCGGCCTCGCCGGCGGCCTCGGCTGGGCCGGGGCGTCGTCGCTCCAGCCCGGGGCGTTCACCGTCGAAGGTGTCGTCATGCTGTCGACCGGCGGCGACACGAGCGTCCCGGCCAACAACTCGCTCGTCAACCTCTCGAGCGAATCCGGCGAGGTCCAAACCGTCGCGACCGTCTCGGACGGTCGGTTCACGTTCCACGGGGTTCCGAGCGGCGGGCTCACCCTCAACGTCACGCACGCCGCCTACGGACCGACGCTCGTCCAGCTGTTCGCCTCCTCGGTGTACTCCTCGGCCGGGGTCGGACGGCTTCTCGTCGTCACCCTCCTCCCCGGCTCCGCCGGGAACGTGAGCTACGAGTCGTACACGCCGTTCGGGGACCTCGATGGATTCCTCACGAGCCTCGGGTCGTCGGCGGTCCTCCTCGCGTTCGGCGCGGTCGTCGCGGCGGTCGGGGCGATTGCCGCCCACCGGGGACGACGCCTCCCGTTCGCGGTCGCCGGCGGCGGGGCCGCGATCGCCGGCTCCCTCGCCCCCGGCCTGCTCGGGGTCGAGACCGCCTTCCCGCTCGTCACCTGGTTCGCCGGCCTGGCGATCACGACCGGGGCGGTGGCTCTCGGCCTCGCGACGGTCCGCCTCGCGAGCCTCGGAACTCCGACGGACGATACGTCGGGCCACTGAGCGGGACGGGCTGTCCCGCCGATCCCTGGGGGAGCCGCTACGAGCGGGTCCGCCGGCTCGCGACCGGATCGCCGGTCGAGGAAGCGATGGGCCGTCGGGTCCGGAATCCGCCGTCGAGGCGATGGAAGTAGCCGACGTCGGGCTCACCCCGGCGCCAGCACAGGAAGACGACCTCGGAGTCGAGGACGGCGTAGAAATCGACGAGGCCGGTGTCGAGATCCTTCACCTCGATACCCTCGGCCCGGAGCGCTCCGACCTC
>DASYOF010000324.1:0-1630 GCA_036007995.1 Thermoplasmata archaeon | reverse complement strand
TCGGAGCGCCTAGGACGGAGAGGGATAGGGTTTGTGGGGAGTGCCCGGTCCGAGTCAAGCCGAGACGATCGGGACCGCGGCCGCCTACGCGGTGGCGAAGCTCGCCCGAGAGATCGGGCAGGGGGAGTCGACGAGGCCGAGCACGCGTCGGGGCGGCAGCGGTTCCGAGCCGTCCAGCCATCGGCGGAGTTGGGCCGTCACCGGGCCGAACTCCTCCTCGAACGCGAAGTGCGGGATCCCCGACGTCTCGCAGTACCCCTTGAGGCGTCGGCGCGCGAAGACGATGTCCGCGACCTCGGCGGCGTACTTGTCCGTGCTCCCGTCCCCCACGAAAACGGACCGTCGCCCGTCGGCGGTGCCCGTCTGGACCGTCTGCGCCTTGCAGATCCCGCAGAGCCGGCACGTCGCGTGGCCGTGGGGGTGGGAGAGGCGGAGCGCGCCGCTCGGCTCGAGTCGGAGCATGTCGGAGAACACGGGCAGGTCGATCCCCGCCTTTTGAAGGATCGGGTCGATGTAGAAGTCGAGCCCCCCGGAGACGATCGACGTCGGGATCTGGTGCTCCGCTAGGAGCGCCAGGAGTTCGTGGGCGCCGGCCCGGAACGGCGTGTTCTCGACCGCCCACTGGGCCATCTCGGTCATCCGGTCGGCCGGGAGCAGCGCGACCTGACGCTCCCACGCCTCGCGGAGGGTGATCTTGCCGGAGTGCAGCTCCTCGTCGATCTGGTGGGCGACGACCTTGCCGTTGCGAGCGAACTCCTCGACGAGGATGATCGCGACGTTCGGCTCGACGAGCGTCCCGTCGAAGTCGACCCACATGCGGAGGGTCTTGGAGGGGTCCGGGGTCATGGGCACCTCTTGGGCTCGACCATGGTTCAAAAGGCTGGCGGCACGTCCCAGCGCCCCAAATATCGCGGGACGCCCGCCGGAGGCTCGCTACCGGTGCCGAACCGGCCCCGTCGCCGAGGGGCGGGCCGGTTCCTGCGCCACCACGGTGTAGTTCGCGCCCTCCCAGCCGGGTCGGTCCGTCCAGAAGAACGTGAACACGAACTCGGTGCCGGGCGGCGTATCGGCGGGCAGGTCCACGTAGTGGAGGTCGATCCCGGTGGCCCGGGCTTCGGTGTCCTCGACGTGGGTCCAACCGTCCCGGCTCCAGTGGAGCCGGAACGGCTCCGGGGCGAGCACGCGGACCCGGTCGGAGGCGGCGAACGTGGTCGGCCGACGGCTCGGCTTCCACACCTCCCAGCCGGTCCGGACCGGATGGGGTCGGGCGTACCGGTGCTCCACCGTCGGGATCCGGTCGAAGACCGCCCCGTCCTCGACGGAGCGCTGCAGTTTCAGGAACTCCGCGTGCGCCCACGCGAGCGGCATCGCCGAGCCGGTGGGCTTTCCGAGCGTGAGGTGGAGGTCCGGCCGGTCGGGTCCGTCCCACACCTGCTCGGGCAGGAGGCCGGTCTCCGTCGCGAACCGGGCCATCGTGTCCAGGCAGGCCGCGCCCGAACGGCCCGCCGCGATCTCGTAGTGGCCCCGCTCCCCCGTGAGGAGCGGCCAGGGCCGTCCGACGCCCCAGCCGTCGTACGGACCGCCGTCGTCGCGCTGGCCGTAGCCATCGTGATTGTACCGCCGCCAGCAC
>DASYOF010000323.1:0-5981 GCA_036007995.1 Thermoplasmata archaeon | reverse complement strand
ATGGGGGTCCTGTATCGGACGACGTCGCTGCTCGGCCAGGGGGTGCTCCCGGCCTGGGTGTTCGACGGGAAGCCTCCCGACCTGAAGGCCGGCACGTTGCGGGACCGATTCCTCGTGAAGGAGCGGGCGGAGACCGAATGGAAGGAGGCGCTCGCCGCGGGGGACTTAGAGACCGCGCGCCGCAAGGCGGCCCAGACCAGCCGCTTCACCCGCTCGATGGCCGAGGAGACGAAGGAGCTCCTCGAAGCGCTCGGCGTGCCGGCGATCCAGGCTCCGTCGGAAGGCGAGGCGCAGGCGGCCGACATGGCCGCGAAGGGCGTCGTCTGGGCGTCCGCCTCCGAAGATTACGACAGCCTGCTGTTCCACGCCCCGCGACTGGTCCGGGGCCTGGCCGCGCGCCAGCCGAAAGGGCGCGCCCCGGCCGCGCAGATCATCGACCGCGCGAAGCTGCTCGAGCAACTCGGCATCAGTGACGAGGAACTATTGCTGATCGGCCTCGTGGTCGGCACCGACTTTTCGGACGGGGTCCGAGGGTACGGCCCGAAAAAAGCCCTGAAACTGGCGCGCGAGCACCTCGGATGGGACGCCTCGCTCGCGAAAGTCGGCCTCGACCCGGCCGAGGTCGCCCCGGTCGCCGAGCTGTTCCGGCATCCGGCGACGATCCCCGTTCCCGAGGTCGCGCTCCGCCCCCTCGACCGGGAGGCCGTCCTCCGGATCCTCGTCGACCGCCACGCCTTCTCCGCGGAGCGCGTCGATGCGGCGCTGGCGAGGGTGCGGCGCCGACCCACGCCGTCGGCGCCGGCGCCCACCGACGTCGGCCGGCAGACGATGCTCGATTCGTTCGGCGGGGAGGAGTCGTGAGCCGGTTCGAGTCGGTCCCCAACTTCTCCGAGGGGCGGGATGCGGCGAAAGTCGAGGCGATCGCCGCGGCCGGTCGTTCGGTGCCCGGCGTGACGGTCCTCGACGTCGAGAGCAACGCCGACCACAACCGCTCCGTCATTTCGCTCGTCGGCGAGGGAGACCCGCTCCTCGAGGCGGTGTTCCGAATGATGGAAACCGCGGCGAAGCTCCTCGACCTCCGAACCCACGTCGGGGAACATCCGAGGATGGGCGCGACCGACGTCGTGCCGTTCGTGCCGCTCGGGGACGCCACGATGGCCGAAGCGGTTCGGCTTTCCGAGCGGCTCGGAGAACGCGTCGCCCGGGAGCTCGGGGTACCGGTCTACCTGTACGCCGCGAGCGCGCGCGTTCCGGAACGCTCCGACCTCGCCTACGTGCGGAAGGGCCAGTTCGAAGGGATCCGCGACACGATCGCGACCGACCCCGCTCGTCGACCGGACTTCGGGGAGCCCAAGATCCATCCTACGGCGGGCGCGGTCGCCATCGGGGCGCGGCCCGTCCTCATCGCGTTCAACATCAACCTCGCGACGCCCGACGTGGCGATCGCGAAGAAGATCGCGAAGGTGGTCCGGGCCCGGGACGGCGGACTTCCGGAAGTGAAGGCGCTCGGCTTCGAGCTGAAGGAGCGGAACCTCGCGCAGGTGTCGATGAACCTCACCGACTACCGGACGACCCCGATCCCCCGCATCGTCGAAGCGGTCCGCGCCGAGGCGAAGAAGCTGGGCGTGGCGACCGAGGAGTCCGAGGTGGTCGGGCTCATCCCGGACGACGCCCTCCTCGACGCCGCCGAGTTCTACCTGCAGCTCAAGGCGTTCGACCGCAACCAGGTCCTCGAACGACGGATCCTCCCCGCGAGCGGGAGCCCGCCGACCCGGCTTGCCGACCATTCGATCGCGGCGTTCTGCGCGAAGCTTGCGGCGCGTACGCCCACACCGGGCGGAGGGAGCGCCGCCGCGGCGACGGGCGCGATGGGGACCGCCCTCGGCGAGATGGTCCTCCGTTACTCCGAGACGCCCACCGCACCGGACCCCGAGCTCGCGAGCGCGGTCGCCGAGCTCGAGTCGGCGCGCGGGGAGCTGCTACGGTCCATCGACGCGGATACCGATTCGTTCGAGTCGCTCCGGGCCGCGCGACGCCGGCGCAAGGCGACGCCCGACGACCCGGCGGCGAACGCTGAGTTGCTCGCCGCCATCCGTGCCGCGACGGAGGTGCCGCTCGCGACCGCTCGGACGGCCCGGGCCGTAGCTACTCGCCTCGAGTCCGTACGCCCGAAGGTCCGCCCCACGATCGCGAGCGACCTGACCACCGCCCTCGCCCTCCTTCGGGCCGCCGTCGCCGGGGCGCTCTCGAACGTCGAGATCAACCTCCCCGACCTCGCGGCGGCCGGTGGCGAAACCGACGCGATTCGCGCCGAGGCCCGCACCCTAGGCGGGCCGTAGAGGTCGGATGGCCGTCGAAGAGCGACCGGAGGTCCTCGTCAACTGCGCCATATCGCTCGACGGACGGCTCGCGTACGCCGGAGGGCGCCGGGCGAGGCTCTCCGGCCCGGAGGACCTCGCCCGCGTCCAGTGGCTCCGCGCCGACGTCGACGGGATCGTCGTCGGAGTCGGCACGGTCCTGATCGACGACCCCTCGCTCCGGGTCCACTGGGAGATGATCGACCGGCCGGCGGGCCGCGCCCCCGCCCGGATCGTGCTCGACTCGAACGGCCGCACGCCGGCCGCCGCGAAGGTCCTGGACGGCTCTGCCCCCACCCTCATGGCCGTTTCCACCGCCTGCGACCGGACGTTTCCTCCGGGGGTCGAGGTCGTCCGCGCCGGCACGTCTCGGGTGGAGCTTCCGGCTCTGTTCGCGGAGCTCCATCGACGGGGGATGCGAAAGATCCTCGTCGAAGGGGGAGCGGAGGTCCTCGCCTCGGTGCTCCGCAGCGGGACCTGGGACCGACTCACCGTGTACGTCGCGTCGGTCGGAATCGGTGGCCCGACCGCCCCCCCGATGTTGCGCGGGCCGGATTCGCACGACGGGACGGAGACCGTGTCCGTCGAGTTCGTTACCGCGGAGCCGATCGACGACGGAGTCCTGCTGACCTATCGTCCCCCGGCTCCCCGCGGGCCGGCGCGACCCTTATCTGGCGGAGGCCGTCCCGCCCGCTCGGGGACCGACGCGTGAAGCTCGTCCACTTCGTCATCGCCGACCAGTTCCACTTCGGCATGGTCACGGACGCGAACGAGTACATCGACCTCGACACCGCCTGCCGGGACTACTTCGGCGTCAACCCCGTGAAGGGGGCCGACCCCAGCCGGTTCCGCGACATGCGGACGTTCTTCTCCGGCGGAGCCGAGTCGGTCGAGATCACGAAGAAGATCCTGGAGTACATCGAACGGCGCCGCCGGGCGGGGTGGACCCCGAGGGCCGCGACGGGAGCCCGGCTCCTGTTCAAGCCCGAGGAGGGCGTTCGATTGCTCGCGCCGGTCGCGAACGGCGCGAAGATCTACTGCCTCGCGGCGAACTCGAAGAGCCACCTGGCGGAGCAGAAGCGTCCGATCCCGAAACAGCCGTACCTGTTCACCCGATTCTTCAACAGCCTCGTCGGTCCCGGCGAGCCGTTGCTCCTGCACGCGGCGGGGACGTTCCCCGACGTGGAGGTCGAGCTCGCGGCGATCGTCGGCAAGAAGGGGAAGCACATCTCCGCGGCCCAGGCGATCGACCACGTCGCCGGCTACACGATCTCCCTCGACATGGGCTACCGCGACCTCCAGTACCCCCCCGACAGCCCCGTCGACTGGGTGATGGGCAAGGGGTTCGACGCCACGATGGCGGTCGGCCCATGGGTCGTCCCGAAGGAGGAGGTCGGCGACGTTTACCCGCTCCGGATGGAGCTCAAGGTCGGCGGGACCGTCCGCCAGTCCGGGACGACGGACGATTATGTCTTCCGGCTGCCGCAGATCCTCGAACACCTGTCGAAGGGCGTCACCCTCGAACCGGGGGACGTGATCTCGCTCGGCACCCTCGGCGGAGCGCCGGGGTTCGAGTTCGGCAACGAGAGCCGGAAGTTGAAGGCCGGGGACCAGGTCGAGGCGACGATCGAGAAGATCGGCCGGCTCGTCATCCCGGTCAAGGCCGAAGTTCCGCCTCCCCCCTGAGGAGGAGGAAGAGCGCCACCGCGCCGGGGAGCTCCCGCTCCTCGCCGGCGCGGGCGTCGAGCGGGGCGGCGGGGAACGGATACTGGACGCTCTCGGTCAATCGAACGGTCGCCCGGTCGGTCCCGGGCGCCTCCGGGAGAGCGACCGCGAACGGGTCGAACTCCATCAGGCGCTCCGGCGCGAGCGGCACGACCCGGAACCCGGTTCCCCCGTGCAGCGAACCGGGGAGCCGGATCAGCCGGTGGATGTCGGTCGTCACCGGCGCGTCGGTCTCGCCCTGCATCTCGACCGCGGCGCGAGCGATCACGACGTCGAGGAACTCCGGCGGCAGCTCCCGCTGACGCACCTCGAGGCTCAGCGACTCTCGTACCTTCCGGCCGGCGCCCTCCTCGACGAGCAGCTTCGCGAGGCGCCGCGCCTTCGTCGGCGTGAGCCCGGCGGCGACGAGCTCCGCGGCCGCCTCCTCCTTCCCCTCGCGGTCGAACCGCTCGAGCATCGCGACGACGGCGCGGCTCGTCCGCCCCGCCCATCCCGGAGCATCCGGACGGGGGAGCCGCGCGAACGGCCTGGACGGCCTCCGCGACGGCCCTTCGGCATCGTCGTCGACCACCGACGACGCACTCCCCCGGTCGCTCGAGATGACGCGGCGCGCGTCGAACCCGGACCCGGTGACGTAGTCGACGAGCTCCCGCCGCTCCGGGCTCGAGAGGGTCCAGAACGATTCGTCCTGGACGTGGACGTGGTACCCTCGCCCGCCCGAGAACACCAGCGCGACCTTCGCGGGGTCGATCCCGAAGTCGCCGAACAGGAAGTCGTCGAGCAGCGACCGCACGCGTTCGCGGACGAGCCCGAGCTGGCCGGCATAATCGAGCGACTCCGCCCCGCGCAGGTGGTCCGCGTCGAGGTCGAAGATCACGTCGGCCCCGAGCCATTCCTTCCCCGGCATGGTCGGGTGGTCCGGGAACCGGTAGTAGGCGGAGGAGTAGTACACATGCCGCGGAGCCTCGCGCCCGAGGTACTCGTGGAGCTCCTCGGCGGAGCGGAACGAGGCGTGGCGGCGCATCATCGTCTCCGTCGAGAACGGGAACGCCGCGAACTCCCGGCGCGCGAACCTCGGCGGGGGCGGGACGTCGGTCGTGGCGTAGTACCGGGCGAACCGGTCCCGGGCCCAGGTGAGCGGACGTCCCTCAAGACGGACGGTCTTGCCCATCAGACCGAGTCCGGCTCTTCGGCGTCGGCCGTCGCCTCGCTCCGGGCGTCGTCCTGCCGGAGCCGGGCGAGGAGGTGGAACACGGCCGCGTGCTCGCTGCCGTGGAGCAAGAGTTCGATCGCGCGCGTCGCCCGCTCGAGCTGGCGCTCCTGTCCGATCAGGGAGACGGTCGAGCCGTACACGCTCATCGAGCAGCCGGACAGCTCTTCGATCCGGCTCCGCGCCCGCCCGTTGACGCCGATGAGCCGGGACCGGATCCGCCAGAGCGCCGCCTTCTCGTGCTTGCCGGTGATCTGCTTGATGTCGATGACCCCGAGGTAGGTGTCGTCGCGCAGCAGCCGCTCCGCCCGGGGCGGGGAGAAGCCGCGACCGATCGCGAGCGCGACGTCCCTCGCCTTCATCAGGCCGACCGGGTCCCCGTCGTCGGGCGCGACGACCTCGACCGTGCCGTCCTCCCGGTCGACCGAGACCTTCGTCCCGGTCCGGGATTCGATGTAGCGCTTGGTCTCCCCGCCCGCGCCGATCAGCACGCCGATCCGGTCGTCGGGGATCCGAACGTAGAGGACCGCCATGGCTCACCCCGCCTTCGGCCCGAGCTTGAGCGGTCCGACCGCCTCGAGGAACGACGCGAGGGTCGATTTGACGCCGAGCCGCCGGAAGAACCGGACGAAGTTCGAGACGTCCCGCTCGAGCAACTCGCGCGCCTGCGGATGGTCCGCCTCCATCGA
>DASYOF010000322.1:0-3633 GCA_036007995.1 Thermoplasmata archaeon | reverse complement strand
GGCGGCCGCCGAAGCGGCGGAGGGGGCGGGGCTCCAAGGGAAGTTCTGGTTGATGCACGACCGCCTGTTCGACCACCAGGGCGAATTCTCGGACAAGGAGCTGAGGACGATCGCTCGGGGCCTTCCGGTCGACATGACCGTCTTTGAACGCGACCTCGCCTCGGGCGAGGCCGCCCGCCGGGTCGCCGAGGACGTCGAGCTCGCCGACGAGGACGGCGTCGGGGACACGCCGGTCTTCTTTGTCAACGGCACGCTCCACGTGGGCCAGTACGAGTTCCTCCCGCTGCTGAAGGCGCTCCAGACGCCGGCCCGAAAGTAGGACGCCGTCGCTCAGCGGGACGCGGCCGGCCGACCGGCGGCATCGAGCGCCGCCACGAGCGGCGCGAGTTCCGGGTATCCGTCGTAGCGGACGCCGTTGATGAAGAACGTCGGGGTCCCGTTCACCCCGCTCCGGATCCCGCTCGTGTAGTCCTCCTGGATCCGGGCGAGGTACGAGTGGTCGCCGACCTCCGCGTCGATCCGCCGCGCATCGAGCTTGAGCCGCTTCGCCTGCTTCGCGAACACGGTCGCGTCGTCGAGCTTCGCCTGGTGTTCGTAGAGGAAGTCGTGCATCTCCCAGAAGCGGCCCTGGGCACCGGCCGCCTCGGCGAGTTCGGCGGCCCACTCCGCCCTCGGGTGGGCGTTCGTGATGGGAAAGTTCCGGAAGACGAATCGGAGCCGGTCCCCGAAATGCTTCTGGATCTGCTTCACGATCGGATAAGCGGCGCCGCAGTACGGACACTGGTAGTCGCCGTACTCCACGAGGACGGCCGCGGCCGCGGCGGGGCCCGCCGCGTGGTCCCGTTCGCCGACGGGCAGCACCAACCGCGGGGCCTCGTATTTCTCGGCCACGAGCTCCCTCGGCATCGACCGACCTACAGTTTCTCGAGCGCGGCGAGGATCCCGTCCGCGCCGGGGTTCACTCCGTCGGGCGAGAGGTGGCTCCACCGGATGACGCCGCGGCCGTCGATGACGAACAGCGCCCGGGCCGCCTCACCGATCGCCGGCTCGAACGCGCCGTACGACCGGGCGACCGCCCCCTTCGGCTCGAAGTCCGCCAGCAGAGGGAAGTTCAGCTTCCGGTCCTTCGCGAACGCGATGTGGGACCAGACGCCATCGACCGAGACGCCGAGGATCTCGGCGTCGAACTTCTTGAACTCCGGCATGACTTGGGCGTAGAGGCCCATTTGGTCGCTGCACACGGGACTCCAGTCGGCCGGGTAGAACGCGAGGACGACCGGCTGCCCTCGGAACTCGTGGAGCGACACCGTTTGGTCCGGGGTGCTCTTGAGCGTGAAATCGGGCGCTTTGCTACCGGCCGGCAGGACCGACGGCCGTGCCCCGGCTCCGGTGCGCGCCATCGGCCCGTGGTGGCGTTCCGGATATAAGAATCTCACTTTTCCCCCGGGCCGGTGAGTCGCCGGCCTCGTCGCCGGGGGCCGACTCCGGGCCGATGGGACGCCGCCCAACGGCCTCAAATCGGGGGATGCCCAACGGAGGCCCCATGGAGCTCGGAGTCGACAGCTTCGCGGCGGCGCTCGCGGCACCGTCCCCGGTGTCCGCGTCGTCCCCGGTCGACCGGATGCAGGAGCTGCTCGACGAGATCGAGCTGGCCGACCGGGTCGGGCTGGACGTCTTCGGGATCGGGGAGCACCACCGGGCGGAGTTCCTTGACTCGGCGCCGGCGGTGATCCTAGCGGCCGCCGCCGCCCGGACGAAACGAATCCGCCTCTCGAGCGCGGTGACGGTCCTCAGCGCGGCCGACCCGGTCCGCGTCTTCGAGGAGTTCGCGACGCTCGACCTGATCTCCCACGGTCGTGCGGAGATCGTCGCGGGCCGGGGATCGTTCGTCGAGTCGTACCCGTTGTTCGGCCTCGACCTCGCCGACTACGACTCCCTGTTCGCCGAGAAACTGGACCTCCTGCTCGCGATCCGGGCCGACACCTACGTCCGATGGTCCGGGAAGCACCGGGCCTCCCTCACAGGCCAAGGGGTGTTCCCCCGACCGGTCCAGGACCCGCTGCCGATCTGGGTCGGCGTCGGCGGGACGCCGGCGTCGTTCGTCCGGGCCGGGACCCTCGGCCTCCCCTTGATGGTCGCGATCATCGGCGGACCCCCGGCCCGGTTCCGCCCGCTCATCGACCTCTATCGCGAGGCCGGCCGCCGGGCCGGTCATCCCGCCGAACGGTTGGCCGTCGGTCTGCATTCGATCGGTTTCCTCGGCGAGACCGACGCGGAGGCGGCGGACACGTTCTTTCCCGGCTACGCCCAGACGATCGGGGGGATTGGGAAGGAGCGCGGATGGTCGCCCCCCACGCGACGGCAGTTCGATGCCGAACGCGGTGAGGGCGGCGCGCTGCTCGTCGGGGATGCGGAGACGGTCGCGAAGAAGCTCGTCGCCGTGGACGAGGCGCTCGGCGGCCTCACCCGCGTCACGTTCCAGATGGGCGTCTCGGCCGTCCCGGACGAGAAGATGCGCCGGGCCATCGAGATCCTCGGGAAGGACGTAGCGCCCCGAGTGAGCCGGGAGTTGAAGCCTCGCGCCGCGCGCCGGTAGGGCGTCCGCGCGTCGCCTACGCCCGCCCGCCGCGTGGCCCTACTCGCTCGGCCGGACCGCGACCGCGGGCGCAAGCCGCGCGGCCGCGAGCGATGGGCCGGCGACCGCGAGCATCGCGAGGAGGTAGGCGACGGCGAGGATGATCCCGAGACTGACCCACGGCATCGCGAACTCGGTGACGGCGGAGGAGACGCCTTCGGGGCTGTGCGTCAAGTTCCAGACGATGAGCAATCCGAGGGAGGTGCCGATGGCCAGGCCCACGAGCGTGATGAACGAGTACTCCAGGAGGAATGCGCGGACGATCATGCGTTCGGTGAAACCGTTCGCCCGGAGCATCCCAATCTCGCGGCGCCGCTCGGTGACCGCGCGCAGTGCGACGATTCCCATCGCCGCGATCCCGACCATGAGCCCGAGGCTGACGAAGATCTCGAGCAGCCCGATCTCGCCCTCCGTCGTGGCGATCGACTTCGCGATCGCGCCGGCGAGGTTGACGACGACGAGGCCGTACCGGAAGAACGCCTTCTGCGCCGCCGTCGCCGCGTGCGCAGCCGACGTTGCCGGGGTCAGCGCCATCAGGAACACCTGCTGCGCCGAGATCCCGAGCGCGGCCGCCGTCGCCGGCGCGACGAACACGCCGTTGAGGACCGACTGGGTCATCACGCCGATCACCGTCACCTCGGTCACGTTGCCGTTGACCGGGTTCCGGAGCACGAGGACTCCGCCCGGATCGACGGTCGGGTGGCCCGCCGGCGGGGAGGACGGGAGGTTGTTCGGAACCGTCGAGTAGCTCCGGTCGACGACCGCGACCCCGGGGGTGCTCGCCAGCTCCGCATCGATCTGCGTCGCGGACCGGCCGTCCAAGGTCGCCGAGTAGGAGTACTGGTTCGTGGTGTAGAAGTCGGACGACGCGGGCTCCCCTGCCGGCCCGGCGTACAGCGAGTCGTCGTACTCCCCGGCGCTCGAACCGTTCACTTCGAGCTGGATTCCCCCCGTCTCGAGCGGCACGACGTTGCGGAACAACGGGGCGAGCGTCGTGT
>DASYOF010000321.1:0-10369 GCA_036007995.1 Thermoplasmata archaeon | reverse complement strand
CGAGATCCTCGAGCGCTCCGGGCTCTCCGGGAAGACCCCGCCGGGCAACGTCCACGGCGAGGACCTCGAGAAGCTCCTCGCCGCGATGCACGAGGTCCCCCTGGTCGCCCCGACGGCGGAATCGCTGTCGCCGATCGGACCGATGCTGATCAAGCGCGGCCTTCGCAACGTCCTCGGCGAGGTCCGGCCGGAGTTCTACGCGCCTCCCGTCAGCCGGCCGCCGAAGGTGCGCGGCGGCTACCCGTTCCTGATCGAGGTCGGCCTCGTCTACGGCGGGGGGCTCCCCGCCGACCAGCCGATCCAGCTGCTCCGCTTCGCGAACCGGGTGCCGCTCCTCTTCCAGCAGGGCGCCTGCGCCGTGACGAACGCCGTCCAGAACCTCGACTGGCGGCGGTACGGCCTCGACCAGAAGGCGGGCCAGGGCCTCCCGACCGGGCCGTGCCTCGTGCTGGTCCACGTCGCCTCGACGAAGATCCCGTTCACGAGCGAGGCGAAGGAGGCGGTCGCCGAAGACCCCGAGCTCGACAAGGAGCTGACGCTCGCCCTCCAGGCCGCCGCGCGCCACCTGAAGACGCACATCTCCCGGCGGAACCGCCGCGAGTTCGCGGGCGAGAAGTTCGCGATCATCCTGAAGATCCTGCCGAAGCTCGCCGAGAAGACGAGCGCGCTCGTGCACAAGCCCGTCCCGGACCTCACCGCGGTGATCACGCGGATCATGGACGTCGTGTACGTCGAGACGACGGTCGCGCCGGCCGGCGACCTCGTCCGGGCCGGGACCGCGATCACCAACTACACGCCGAGGGCTCGAGTTCTCGAGGTGTTCCTGGAGATGCCGTGCGAGCTCCTGCCGAAGGCGAAGTACGAGCCCGAACCCGAAGGGGTCGACGCCGAGCTCGGCCGGGCGTGGTGGACCCTCGAGAAGCTTGGACCGAACGGGAAGGCCTCGATCGGGGTCGCGTTCCCGAAGGGCACGGAAGTGGAGCCGTCCGACCTCGCCTGGTACGTCGCCGGGGTCGACGAGGCGCACCTGCTCGGGGCGGAGCCGCTCCCCGGCGACTGGGACGTGCGCCTGCCGAGGGCCGTGATCGAGGCGGCGGAGGCGGGGCTCGAGCCGCTCCCGGCCAGCGACGAGACGGAGGTGGATTACGATGCCGCGGAAGGGAGTGCGGGAGTCGAAGACGACGAGGGATAGCGACACGGCCCCCGTCCGTGTCGACGCCCTGAAGCCGACGCTCGACCTCGCGCGGTCGATCTACGAGCAGCTCGACGCCGGCGAGATCCCGCGAATGCGCCTCCCGCTCCGGACCAAGCAGAACATCAACTTCCAGATGCGGGAGGGGGTCTGGAAGCTCGGGCGCGCGCTCGGCACCCGGAGCGCGCGGAAGCTCGACGGGGCGCTGATGCTCCTGCGGACGTTCTACCTGGTCGATTTCATCAACGAGATGGCCAAGGAAGGGAAGACCTCCACGCTGCGCGAACTGTACTACATCAGCGAGGGATGGGAGGAGGGGAAGTTCCACAGCGAGAACGAGTCGAACCTCCTCATCGAGGACCTCGAGGTCCTCTGCGAGCGGCTCCGGGAGGATTTCCGGGTCCACCCGGAGGAGAACGGGGCGTCCGTGATCGGCGACCTCACGATCCGCGAGACGAACCGCAAGGGCATCGTGAAGACGATCAACTGCCGCGACGACGTGGGGGACGGCGGGTACGGCATCCCGTTCAACGTCGAGAAGGAGAAGATCGAGTTCGTCAAGACCGGCGCGAAGTTCGTCATCGCGATCGAGTGCGGCGGGATGGTCGACCGCCTCGCCGAGAACGGGTTCGACGAGAAGCACAGCGCGGTCCTCCTCCACCTGAAGGGCCAGCCCGCCCGCTCGACCCGGCGGTTCCTAAAGCGGCTCAACGAGGAGCTGAAGCTCCCGGTCGTCGTGTTCACCGACGGCGACCCGTGGTCGTTCCGCATCTTCGCGAGCGTGGCGTACGGCGCGATCAAGACCGCCCACATCTCCCAGTACCTCGCGACGCCCCAGGCGGAGTTCTTGGGGGTGACGGCGTCCGACATCGAGAACTACAAGCTGCCGTCGGACGACCTCACCGACCAGGACGTCCGGGCCCTCCAGGCCGAGCTCACCGACCCGCGGTTCAAGACCGCCGAGTGGCGGAGCGAGATCGAGCTGATGCTGAAGAACGGCAAGAAGGCCGAGCAGCAGTCGCTCGCGAAGTACGGTCTCAACTACGTGACGGACACCTACCTCCCCGAGAAGCTCGCGGAGATGGGGGTCCTCTAGGGCGGAGCGCCGGCGTCAGCCGGACGGTTTCGGGACCTTCGTCGTCCGAGGGGGGGAGGTCCCCTTCGACGCGCCACGGACCACCCGGATGTTCACGTCCGCCTTGTACGTCCGGGCCATCAACTTCGACCCCTGAGCCCGCAGCGCCGCGAGGAACGCGTCGGGCGCCATCCCCGGTCCGTCGCGCCACTTCGAGACGATGAGCACGTCGCCCTCCCGGCAGGGGATGGCCGAGCCGTTCTGAACCGCTTGCCGGAATTCGTCGTCGGACATCGGCTCGAACGGCGTGCGCAACAGTTCGGCGCGCTGCGGGTAGCTCTGCCTGATCTTCTTCACGTTCTCACCCCGACAAGGGTACCGGGGTCCGGTCCGTCATCATCGGCCCGCGAGCGAGGCGCGGGGCGCAGATAAGCGGGGGGCCGGCGCGAGCCGCCCTACGGGAGCTTCGCGATGGCGTCGGCGGTCCAGGCCGGCTCGGCCTTCTTCGGGAGATAGATCCACCCTCCCGAGGGGCGGGCGAGCCGGATCCAATCGACGCCCTGCTCGGAGAACTCGGTCTTCTCCGCCGCAGCTTCGACGGCCGTTCCGGTACCACGATGCCCGGGGTGGAGGCCGTCGGACGCGATCAGCAGGAGGTCCGAAGCAAGGTCGTGGACGATCCATTCCTTCGGCACGAGGAGGACGAGTTTGACGAGCTTCGGCCGGAACTTCGACTCGCTCTCGGTCTCTGTACGGTGGAACACGGCGTACTCGACGTCGCCGACCGTCTCCGTCCGGTCGAACTGGAACGACTTCAGGACGAACTCGAGCACGTTCGACTCGAGGTCCGCCTCGTCGACCACGACCGCGCGAGGTCGGTCCGGTAGATAAACGGGGGCGAGCGTTCACCGTCGACGGAACCGGCTTTGGCAACCCTTTTAAAGGGAGGACGATAGGCGCGGCCGTTTCGGACGAGATGGGATGAAACGAAGCTCGCGCGTATGGAAGAAGCGCGGCCACATGCGGTGGAAATGGCGCAAGAAGCGGATGCGCCGCCGCATGAGGGCGCAGAAGATGCGCAAGCAGTAGACGGACGCGCGAACCCTTTCGGACTAGATCGGTGGGCCGCCCCGGCCCTCGCTCTCGAACTTTCGGCTGCTCATGGCGCCGCCGAGCCGGTCGAGCTTCCGGTCCTTCTTCGTCGCCTTCTTCCACTCCTTGTAGTGGACCTTGCAGAGCGCGACGCTGTGCCCCTTCTCGGGGAGCTGCTCGAACGCCCGACGCGCCTCGGCGGGCGCGAGGTGGCGCACCGCTACCCCGCCGCACTCGGGGATGGCGCAGACGTCGTCGCTCATCGGCTCGACGGCTTCGGGAGGTACTGCTCGACCAGCGCCGGGATCTCGTACGGGAACTTCGCCACGTGGGCGCCCGCGGATTCGAGGGCGGCGACCTTGCTGTCGGCGGTCCCCTTGCCCCGCGCGATGATCGCGCCCGCGTGCCCCATCCGCTTGCCGGGCGGGGCCGAATGCCCGGTGACGTACGCGACGACCGGCTTCGAGACGTGGCGGCCGACGTACTCGGCGGCGTCCTCCTCGGCCGTCCCCCCGATCTCCCCGACCAGGACGATCAGGTCGGTGTCCGGATCTTTCTCGAACCAGGGCAGCGCGTCGACGAAGGAGGTCCCGACGACCGGGTCGCCGCCGAGCCCGAGGCAGGTCGACTGGCCGAGTCCCCGCTCCTTGATGCCGTTCACGATCTCGTAGGTGAGGGTCCCGCTCCGGCTCACGACCCCGACCCGACCGGGCCGGAAGACGACGTTCGGGATGATCCCGACCTTCGACTTCCCCGGGGCGGCGATCCCCGGGCAATTCGGCCCGATGATCCGCGCGTCCTTCGCGCGGCCGTAGTGGTACATGACGAGCATGTCGTGGAACGGGATGTGCTCGGTCACGATCACCGCGAGCCGGATCCCCGCGTCCACCGCCTCGAGGAACGCGTCCTTCGCGAACGGGGCCGGGACGAAGATGCAGGTGGCGTTGGCGCCGGTCTTTCGGACCGCCTCGTCGACCGAGTTGAACACCGGGACGCCTTCGACCTCCTGCCCGCCCTTGCCGGGCGTCGAGCCGGCGACGACCTGCGCCCCGAACGCCTTCATGTTCCGGGTGTGGACCGTTCCCTGGTGGCCGGTGATCCCCTGGACGAGGACGCGGGTCTCGGCGTCGATCAGAACGCTCATGGCCGGCCCCCCGCCGCCGCGACGACGGCCTGGACCGACTCCTTCAGGTCGGTGAGCGAGGTGACGCCCGCGGCCTGGAGGATCGCCCGCCCCTCCGCCTCGTTGTTGCCGCGGATGCGGGCGACGAGCGGGAACTTCGACTCCGGCGGAACCTGGCTCATCGCTTCGACGAGGCCCCGGGCCACGGTGTCGCAGCGGGTGACCCCCCCGAAGATGTTGAGGAACACCGCCGCGGGTTTCGCCTCCGCCATCAGCAGGAACGCCTCCGTGACCTTCTTCGGGTCGTCCGTGCCGCCGAGGTCGAGGAACACCCCGGGTCGCCCGCCGAACTCGGCGAGCACATCGAGGGTCGCCATGGTAAGCCCGGCCCCGTTCGCGATGACCCCGATGTTCCCGTCGAGCTGAACGAACGCGATCTCCTTCTCCCGCGCGATCTCCTCGAGGGGCGTCCGGTCGTCCCGGACATCGGAGTACTCGGGGTGGCGGAACGACGCGTCGTCCTCGATGATCACTTTCGCATCCAGCGCGACGACGCGGTCGCCGACCACCGCGAGCGGGTTGATCTCGACGAGCTCGGCGTCCTCGTCGTCGAAGATCCGCCACAGTTGGTCGAGCAGCGCCTCGGCGGACCGGGCGAGAGGCCCCGTGAGCCCCAGGGCCGCGATCAGGCGACGCTTCTCGTACCCGACGAGCCCGGGGAACGGCTCCACCCAGACCCGGGTGATCGCGGCCTCGTCGACCGATTCGATCTCGACGCCCCCCTGGGCGCTCGCCATCACGAGAGGCAACCGGCGGCTCCGGTCGAGCGTGAGCGACACGTAGAGCTCCCGACCGATCGGCAGCTTCTCCTCGAGGAGGACCTCGTGGACCTTTTCGCCCTTGAACTCGAGGGCGAGGATCGCCTTCGTGGCCTCCTCGGCCTCGACGACGGTCGCGGCGAACCGGACGGCGCCGCCTTTGCCGCGACCACCGGCCAGGACCTGCGCCTTGACCACGCACGGAAGGGCGATGCCGGCGGATTGGATCGCTCCGGCCACCTCCGACGGAGCCCGAACGACCTTGCCGTTCGGGAGGGCGACGCCGTACCTTCGGAAGATCTCCTTGCCCCTCCACTCGGCGAGCTTGACCATCGGAACGTTCCTCTCGCGCTCGCGAGCCCGGCCGCCTAATAATGCTCCCCCGGCGGGGCTACCGGGCCCGGGGGCGAATCTTCCGACGGCTGGACCGGCGGTGCCGCGGTGGGCTCCCATCGGTTTGGGTGTCGGGCGCGGGCCGGCGGGGGCCCGGCGTTCTCGCGGAGAGTTGCGGGCCGAATAGGTCGAGGAGTTGCGCCGCGACGTCGGATTTGGGACCGGCGAACCACTGACCCGGACCCGTCGGGCCGACCACCACCACTCGCGTCTCGGGCGAGCCGAGGGAGGCGTGGTCGTTCGCCACGACCCAGTCGAGGCCGTTTTCCTTGAGGGAGCGTCGGGCTTCCGCCTCGAGAGCCCCAGCGTCCCGACCGGCCTCGAGCTTGAACCCGATGAGCCGATGCGGCGGTCGGATCGCACGGCGCAGCTCCGGCAGGATCTTGGGCGCGGCGCGAAGCTCGAGGCGCAGCACGTCCGAATCTCGCGACGGAATCTTCCCCGGCCGGCGATCGAGCGTGTAGTCCGATAAGGCCGCGGGAACGAGCACGGCGTCCGCGCCGCTCAGATCGGCTACCCTGGCGGAGATCAAGGCGCGGAGGTCACCGACGCTGCGCCATCGCGTGGCCGCAAGGAACCGCGGGACCGGAACCTGCATCGACCCCGCCCATAGCTCGACGTCGGCTCCGCGGTAGTGCGATTGCGCGGCGAGCTGAACGGCCGTCTCTCCCGAGCTCTCGTTCGTGACCGAACGGACGTCGTCGATCGACTCGCGGCTGGCGCCTCCGATCACCACGACCTTCCGGCCGGCCCAGGGGCCGGCCGCGAGCCGGTGGAGGACCGACGCGGCGACCTCCTCAGGGGACGCGAGCTTCTCCTCCCCCTCGGCGGACTCCGGCCGGATCAAGCCGACGCCCCAGGAGACGAGCCGCTCGAGGTTCTCCCGAACCGCCGGGTTCTGACCCATGTGCGCGTGCATGGCCGGAGCCAGAAGGATCGGCACGCCCCCGCCAAGCGCCACCGACGCGCACGACGTCACGGCGGTGTCGTCGATGCCGTGGGCGATCTTCGAGATCGTGTTGGCGGTCGCCGGTGCGATCAGGAGGAGGTCCGCGCGACCCTCCCCGGGTCCGAGGAGCGTCACGTGCTCGACGTCCCCCGTCAGGTGCACGATCGTCGGGTGCCCGGTCGCGAAGGCGAGCGCCTCCTCGCTGACGATCCGGGTCGCCTCGGGACTCAGGACGGCCTGCACGTCCGCGCCGTGCCGGATCAGCTCCCGGACGATGCGCGGCGTCTCGATCGCCGCGATCGACCCGGTGATCCCCATGACGATCTTGCGGCCGCTCAGCAACATCGACCGACGTCCCCGAATGGCGCGACTCGGATGCATCGCGCCCGGTCACCACCCGGCAAGGCCATCAAGTCGTCGGCCCCCGGTGGGGCCCGGCCGGCTTATCCATAGAATCGTCTCGGCGGGACGAATGGCACGACGGAGCCCGGACGGCGAGTCCCCGGTCGAGGCGCCCTCGAAGGACGCCCCCCTCCCGATGGTGCCGGTGGCCACCTCCCAGTTCGCCGAGATCTCCCGAGCGATCGTCCGGGACGAGGCTCCTCCGGAGCCGCGGCGTCTCCAGCGGGGCGCGGTCATCTTCGACGTCGACGGGACGCTGCTCGACGACATGGGCCCGATCAGCGAACTGGCGGGGAAGCTCCTGTTCGAGACGTTCGGAACGCCGGTCGTCGAGGGTCAGCTCCACTACCTCGCCACGACGGGCATGCCGTTCGAGGCCCAGCTCGCGCAATTGTACGGGAACGCCACGGAGGCCGACCGACGGTCGGTCGCGCGGACGTTCCACATGCGCAAGGTCCAGGAGGCGTACGCAATCGCGAAACCGTTCCCGGAGATGCCGCGGACGCTCAAGCGACTCGCCGCGGCCGGTTGGACGCTCTCCGTCTCGACCGGAGCGGAACGGGAGATGGCCGACCTCGTCCTCGAGCGGGAGGGTCTCCGCTACTGGTCCGAGGACGTCCTGGGATCCGGCCAAGGGACGAAGCGCGAGCACCTCGCCGAATACCGTCGGCGATATCCGGACGTTCCGCTCGTACTCGTCGGGGACTCCCGATTCGACCTCGAAGCCGCCCAGTCGGTGAAAGGGGTCGTCTCCGTCGCCCGGGCGACCCGCCTCCAAAACTGGACGCTCAGCCCGGACGACCTGATGCGGTGGGGCGCGGCGTGGGCGGACTACTCCCTCGCCGAGCTGCCCGAGGCGCTCGAGCGGCTCATCGGGGACGCGACGAAGGCTCCCGAGGGAGCGGCGCGCCGCCGCAAGACCCGGTAGGGCCGGGACCGAGAGTCTCCGAGACCGGGGGTCGGCCCCGTCCTCGTTTGAACCCGGGTCGAGGGATCCACAGTCCCCCAGGATAGGCCAAACTACCCCATCCCGGCCGCAGCCGAGCGAGGTCGGCCGGAGAAGAAAAGGCTTCCGTCGCGGGGGCCGGGCCCCGCTATCGGTACGCCCAGATGACTGCCTGACCGAAGAACCGCCACGGGACGTCGACGTGGGCGAACCCGGCGGTCTCGAGATGGCGGAGCTCGTCGGAGAGCGTGCAGGGGTGGTCGAACGCCTCGTGCTCGTGCCAGACCCGCTGGAGCGCCTGGGAGGTGTTGTGACCGCTGAGCTCCTGGGCGACCTGACCGAACCGAGAATCGAACACCGGGTCTTCCGGGAGGTGGTCGTCGGCGTCGCCGAAGTACCCGCCGGGGTGGAGCGAATCGCGGACCTTCCGGAACAGTCGCCACTTCGCGCGGTCCTCGAGGTGGTGGATCGCGAGGGAGGAAAGCACCGCGTCGTACCGCTCGTCCTCGGGGAACTCGGACAGGTCGCCCTGGAGGAGCGTCACCCGGTCCTTGTACCGCTTGAGCTTCGTCCGGCTGATCGCGATCATCCGTCGCGACAGGTCGACCCCGACGAGCTCGGCGTGGGGGAACCGGGCGAGGAGGCGCGCGGTCAGCGTCCCGGTTCCGACGCCGAGCTCCAGGACCCGGAATCGTCGGGTCGGAGCGAACGGGATCCCCCAGAGCAGGGTCTGGTGAAGCTCGTCGTAGCCGGGCATCGTCTCCGCCGCGGTCCGGTCGTACCCGGCCGCCTCGCGGTCGAACTCTGCCTCGCTCCGGCCGAGCCGGCCGGTCCGCGCCATCGTCGGGCCGAGACGCCCGCCCTTATGTCGTCGCGCTCGGCGCCCCGGGAACGACGGCTTCCGTCCAGTCGACCCGCTTATCCGCCGCCTCGCGTGGCCGGGGCCGGATGGCCGAGCCCGAGCCCGGTACGCCGCGGGACCGCCTCCGGGCGTGGTTGGACGTCGCGGCGTCGTATTTCCCCTCGATGTCGTTCGACGGGGAATCGGTGCTCTTCCTCTCGGACGCGGGCGAGCTCCCGCAGGCGTTCCGAGTCTCCGCGGGGGGCGGGAGCGCGACCCCCATCTCTCCCGCGGGCCGGCGCGTGGGCGCGATCGACGCGTCTCCGGTCGGCCCGAGCGCGCTCGTTTCGATCGATACGGGCGGCGACGAGCACTGGCAGCTCGGACTCCTCCACGGCATCGACGCCGCCAAGCCCGCGCTCCGTGCGCTCACGAACTCCCCGAAGGTCATCCATTCGGCCGGGGCGTGGCGGCCGGACGGCTCCGAATACCTGTTCGCGTCGAACGCCCGCGACCGTCGGTTCTTCGACATCCACTCCGTCGAGGTCGGTCGCCCGGATCCGGTTCCGAAGGAACTGTACCGGGGGGACGGCCTTCACGAGGTGATCGCCGCCGACGCCCACCGGGTCCTCATCGGGCGGTTCAATACCAACCTCGACGTCGACCTCCTGCTCCTGGAGGGCGACCGGGCGGTCCACCTGAACCCGCACGCCGGGGAGGAAACGATCTTCTCCGCGGACCTCACCCGCGACGCGGTGTTCGCGGGGGCGAACCCCGCCCGAGAGCTCGCCGCGCTCGTCCGGTACCGGCCGGGTCGGCCCGGCCATGAGTTCCTGCGCGAGTACCCCGGCGACGTCGACATCGTGCGCGCGGCTCCGGACGGCAACACCGTGCTCCTCGGCGTGAACCGCGACGGGTGGACCGAGCTCCACCTCTACGAGCCGTCGACGGGCACGGACCGGCCGTTCCCGACCTCGCCGAAGGGCGTCGTCACGAAGGTCGCCTGGGCGCCGGACGGGACCGCGTTCGCCCACGACCTCTCGTCGGTCAACGGGGTCGAGGTGTACCGGCGATCGATCGAGACCGGAAAACCCCGGCGCCTGACCACCTCGGCGCACCCGCCGCCGACGCTCCTCAATCCGCCGAAGCTCGGCAAGTTCGGGGCGAGCGACCGCGTGACCGTGCCGTACTGGGAGTTCGAACCCACCGGCCCGGCCCGGGGACTTCTCATCGAGGTGCACGGCGGACCCGAGGCGCAGGCGCGCCCGGGTCTCAACCGGTTCCGTCAGTTCCTGGTGGCCGAAGGATGGCGCGTGGTCGTACCGAACGTGCGGGGCTCGACCGGGTACGGTCGGACGTACGTCCACCTCGACGACGTTCGGAAGCGGATGGACAGCGTCCGGGACCTCCGCGACCTCGTCGAACACCTCGTCGCCACGCGCCGGGCAGAACGCGGCCGCATCGGGATCCTCGGCGGCAGCTACGGGGGCTTCATGGTCCTCGCCGCGCTCGCCACGTACCCCGAGCTGTTCGGCGCC
>DASYOF010000320.1:0-8654 GCA_036007995.1 Thermoplasmata archaeon | reverse complement strand
TTTGAGCAGGCGGCCGAGCGAGGAGGTGGTGATCCCCTTCCCGAGGCCGGAGATCACGCCGCCGCTGACCACGATGACCTTCATGGCGAGCTCCGCGAGGAGGAGTGGGCTTCGGAGATAAAGGATTCAGCACCGGGGCGCGAAACGGGCGCCGCCGGGCGACCGTTCCGGCGGTCGAGCCGACCGGCGAAGGCGATGCGCGGGCCGACGTCGCCCGTTCAGGCGGCGTCGAGGGTCGAGGTCAGCGCCCGCTGGCACTGGCGGCAGTTGTGCAGCCAGGGTTGGTTGAGCGTGCCGCAGGAGGCGCACTTGATCATCGGGCGGTTGCCCTGCGCGACCTCCGGGGCGGACGGCGCGGCCTGCATGATGTAGCCCTGGTCGCCTTCCGTCGCGGCGTTCGACATCGGCGCGCTCGAGCGCGCGGGGGCGGCGGGGGGGCTCGCGGGCCCGACTTCGGCCGGGGCTGCGCGCGTCCGGGGCTTCGCCATGATGCCGACGACGAGCAGGAACGCGCCGATCGCGGCCAGGACGATCCCGATGAACGTCAGGGGGACGAAGCCGTCGATCTGGAGGGTCGCGCTCACGGTTGGGCCGGCGGTCGTACAGAGGGAGTACGTCGCCCCGCTCGAGACCGAGAACGTGAACGAGCCGGACGAGCCGGTCCCGGAGGCGACGGGGGTTCCCGACCCGCAGCCGGATCCCGAATAGACGTCGATGACGCTCGCCGAGGTTCCGCCCGACCACGTCACCATCATCGAGCCCGCGGTGACAGAGCCGAGGGTCGCCACTTCGGCGCTGGGGGTCTGCGGGATGGTCGCGCTCGACGTCTGCTGGAACGTCAGGCCCGCCGCCAGCAAGCCCACGATCAGCAAGATGACGCCGATGACGACGAGGCCCTTTCGCATGTCGAGGGCTACTATCCCCGTGATATGAGCCTTCGGTTCGCCGACGGTGGCCGGTCGAGGGGGCTCACGTCGGGATGAGACGGCCGGAGGGGTCCCGCTTCTGGTGGCCGAACTCGGGCAAGGCGGTGATCTTCTCTGCGGGGAAGACGGGTCCGTCGACGCAGACGTGGTACGGCCCGAGCGCGCAGGCGTCGCACATGCCGAGCGCGCACTTCATGTGCCGTTCGACCGAGAAGATCACCGGTACGCTGGCCAGGTCGGCGCTCGCCGCGACCTTCTGCATCATGACCTCCGGACCGCAGGTCCAGACGACGTCGAACCGCTCGCGCTGCAAGAGGCGCTCCGCGACGCCGGTCACGAACCCCTTGTCCCCCGCGCTCCCGTCGTCGGTCGCCACCGCGACCGTGGCTCCCGCCCTCTGAAGACGCTGCTCGAACAGGAGTTCGGCGGCCGTCGTCGCCCCGAGGGCGGCCGTCACTTTCGACCCGCGGCCGATCGCCGCTTCGGCCGCCGGCGCGAGGACGGCGGTTCCCGAGCCGCCGCCGACGATGAGGATCCGTCGAGGCGACACGTCGAACGCCGTGCCGTACGGCCCCCGGATCCCGATCTTCGACCCCTCTCCGATGTCGAGGATGCGGCGGCTGGTCCCGCCCATCGCCTTCACGGTGACCCCCTTGCGGGGGCCAACGTAGGACAGCGACATCGGGAGCTCGTCGTCGCCGGGCACCCACACCATGACGAACTGCCCGGGGGAAGCCCGGTGACCGTCCTCGAACCGGAGCGTGACCGTGCTCGGGCTCTCGATGACGCGTTCGGTGACGGAAACGATGGCGCGCATCCCACCGGTCATGCCGGGCTCGCGGCGGTGGATGGGCCGGGTCCTTTCGACGAGTGAGCGGCCCCGACGGCACTGTCCCACGAGGCGAAGCCGAGCTCGTCGAGTCGACCGGGGAGCGCGCGGGCGAGAGTACCGAACACGCGGACCCCGTCGAACGCCACCGCGGTGCCGACTTCGACCGCGCGCGCGCCCGCGAGCGCGTACTCGATGGCGTCGTCCACGGTCGAGATCCCGCCGACGCCGATGACCGGGATTCGGAGGGCGTCGTACAATTGCCAGACCACCGCGAGTCCGACCGGTTTCACGGCCGGCCCGCTGAGCCCCCCGAGGCCGTTCGCTAGGACCGGTCGGCGCAGGTTCACGTCCACCGCCAAGGCGCGGACGGTGTTGATCGCCGTGACCGCGGCGGCCCCCCCGCGCTCGGCCGCCACGCCGAGGGCCACCGGGTCCGCCGAGTTCGGCGTGATCTTCGCGAACACCGGGAGACGGGAGGCGTGGACGACCGCGCGGACGACGGCTTCCACCTCCGCGGGATCCGAGCCGACCTCGGACCCGAGCCCCTTCGCGTGCGGACAGCTCAGGTTGAGTTCGAGCGCCTGGACCCCGGTCGCCTCCATCTGGGTCGCGATCTCGGCGAACCCGTCCGCGTCGCCCGCGAACACCGACCCGATGAGCGGAACCCCCGCGTCCCTCGCGATCTTGATCTCGCGGGGATACTCCCCGATCCCCGGGTTCGGGAGACCCATCGCGTTCAGCATCCCCCAGGTCCCGTACGATTCGACCGTCGGGTTCGGATAGCCGGGGCGTGGCTCGGCCCCGATCGACTTCGTCACGACGCCGGCCGCTCCCGCGGCGTAGGCGCCCTTGAGCGACTCGCCGCTCTCGCCCCAAATTCCGGACGCGAGCAGGAACGGGTTCCGCAACCGGATTCCGGCGAGTACGACCTCGACGGCGGCCACAGGCGCGCATCGACGGAAGCACGGCTTATATCGGTGCCGCCGATTCACGCCGTTCCCCAATGCACCTCGACAAACTCACCGACGCGGGCCGGGCCGCGCTCGAGCGCGCGTTCGTCCGGGCGTCGGAGCTCCGCCACCAGTCGGTCGAGCCGGAGCATCTCCTGCTGGCGCTCCTCTCCGATGACCAGAGCCCCGCCTCCGAGATCGCCCGGCAACTCCAGGCGGACCCGGCGAAGATCCGCGCGAAGCTTGAGGAGCATCTCGGGACGCTCCCGACCGCGGACCACGTGGCCGCCTCCGACCAGTACATCTCCCGCCCGCTGACCGCCGTCATCGAGGCCGCCGAGGCCGAGGCGGCCAAGAAGAAGGACCGGTACACGAGCGCCGAACAGCTCCTCGTCGGCATCGCCTCGACGAAGTCCGAAGCGCGGGAGATCCTCGCGGACGCCGGCGTCCGACGGGCCGGTATCGAGGAGGCCCTCAAGGCGCTCCGCGGGTCCGCTCAACCGGTCGAGAGCCGCCAGGACGATTCCCAGTACAAGACCCTCGAGAAGTACACCCGCGACCTGACGGCGCTCGGCCGGGCCCGGAAGCTCGACCCCGTGATCGGGCGGGACGACGAGATCCGTCGCGTCATCCAGATCCTTTCGCGCCGGACCAAGAACAATCCGGTCCTGATCGGCGACCCCGGCGTCGGCAAGACCGCCGTCGTTGAGGGGCTCGCCCTCCGGATCGCGACGAAGGACGTGCCGGATTCGCTCAAGGAGAAGCGGATCCTCGCCCTCGACCTCGGGTCGCTCCTCGCCGGGGCGAAGTTCCGGGGCGAGTTCGAGGAGCGGCTCAAAGCCGTCCTCAAGGAGATCGAGCTGTCGGAAGGGAAGGTCATCCTGTTCATCGACGAGCTGCACACGCTCGTGCACGCCGGCGCGACCGAGGGAGGGGCGCTCGACGCCTCGAACCTGCTGAAGCCCGCCCTCGCCCGGGGGATGCTCCACTGCATCGGGGCGACGACGATTCAGGAGTACCGGAAGTACATCGAGAAGGACGCGGCGCTCGAGCGCCGGTTCCAACCGGTCCTCGTCGCGGAGCCGAACGTCGAGGACACGATCTCGATCCTGCGCGGCTTGAAGGAACGGTACGAGCTCCACCACGGGGTCGTCATCCACGATGCGGCGCTCGTGGCGGCGGCGACGCTGACGGCCCGGTACATCTCCGACCGCCGTCTCCCGGACAAAGCGATCGACGCGGTCGACGAGGCCGCGTCGATGGTCCGGCTCGCCCTCGATTCACGCCCCCCCGAGCTCGACCAACTGATCCGGCGGATCCGGCAGCTCGAGATCGAGCGGGCGGCCCTCGGTCGGGAGAAGGACCCGGCGTCCGTCGAGCGGCTGAAGCGACTCGAGAAGGAGCTCGCGAACCTCCGGGAGCGCGAGACCGCCCTGACGGTCCGGTGGAAGCGGGAGAAGGACGCCGTCGAGGCGGTCCGGACCCTCCGTCAGCGCCTCGATGCGATGAGGGCGGAAGAGGAGACCGCGGAACGCACGGGGAATCTCGAGGCCGCGGCCCGGCTCCGGTATGGCACGATCCCCGCGCTGCAGCGCGAGCTCGAGGAGAAAGCGAACACGCTCAAGCGAGACGACGCCGAGACGCTCCTCCGCGAGGAGGTCGACGAGGAGGACGTCGCACAGGTCGTGGCGAAGTGGAGCGGGGTGCCGGTCTCCCGGATGCTCTCCGGAGAGACGGAGCGCCTGCTCCGGATGGAGGATGAGCTGAAGAAGCGCGTCATCGGCCAGGACGACGCGATCCGCGCGGTCGCCGCCGCGGTCCGGAGGTCGCGGAGCGGCCTCGCCGACCCGAACCGCCCGATGGGGGCGTTCCTGTTCGTCGGACCGACCGGGGTCGGCAAGACCGAGCTCGCGAAGGCGCTCGCCGAGTTCCTGTTCCACTCCGAGCGCGCGCTCGTACGGATCGACATGAGCGAGTACATGGAGAAGCACACGGTGGCCCGGTTGATCGGGGCGCCGCCCGGGTACGTCGGCTACGAGGAGGGCGGGCAGCTGACGGAAGCGGTCCGCCAGCACCCGTACACGGTGATCCTGTTCGACGAGGTGGAGAAGGCCCATCCCGACGTCGTCAACGTCCTCCTCCAGCTCCTCGACGACGGACGCCTCACCGATGGGCAGGGCCGGACCGTCGACTTCCGCAACGCGCTCGTGATCATGACGAGCAACCTCGGGACCGACCTCCTCGCGAAGGCCAAGACGCCGGAGGAGCGCGCGACCGTGATCAACGACGCGCTCCGCGCGTTCTTCCGGCCGGAGTTCCTCAACCGGCTCGACGACGTCGTCGCGTTCCGACCGCTCGCGGAGGAGGAGATCGAGAAGATCGTCGACCTCCAGCTGAGCCTCGTCCAGTCGCGGATGCGCGAGCGACGGATCGAGATCAAGACGACCGACGCGGCCCGGAAGCTCCTCGCGAAGGAGGGGTTCGACCCGGAGTACGGGGCGCGGCCGCTCAAGCGGACGATCCAGCGCCTCGTCGTCGACCCGCTCACGGTCAAGCTCCTCGCCGGGGAGATCAAGGACGGTTCGCGCGTGACGGTGGAATCGAAGGGCGGCGAGGTCAAGCTCGCGATCGGTAAGGCGGTCGAGGCCGCGGCCTAGCGGAGATGGCGAGCGCGGTCACCGTCGCGGTCGTCGGCGCCCGCGACCAGGCGAAGGAGCTCGGCCGCAAGGGCACGACCTCGGACATCACGCTCTACAACGCCGTGCGCGACGGGCATGCGGTCACCCTGATCGAACCGAGCGGGTTCCCGGAGAAGTTCGGTTCGCTCCTGTTCGCCCTCGGCATGGCCGACCGGACCCTGTTCGTCGTCGATGCGCTGAGCCGCGAGGTCGCCGAGACCGCGGCGGTCGTCGACCTGTTCGAGACGCCCGTGGAGCTCGCGCTCGGGCCGGCGGTCGGGGAGGCGGAGCTCCGGCGGGCGTTCAAAGGGACCCGGCTCGAGACCGCCCCGGCGGCGCCGCTCGACTACCCGAAGCTCCGGGCGGCGCTCGACGAGTGGGCGGCGCCGCCGGCGCCGGGCGAGGTCATGGTCCGGCTCGACCACGCGTTCCCCGTGAAAGGGGTGGGCGCGGTCGCCCTCGGCGTCGTCCGGCGCGGGACGCTGAAGGCGCACGACAAGCTCCGCCTGTTCCCGACCGAGAAGACGGTCGAGGTCCGGTCGGTCCAGGTCCACGACGTCGACGTCCCGACCGCCGCCACCGGCGAGCGGGTCGGGGTCGCGATCAAGGGCGTCGAGGCGGACGAGCTCGCCCGGGGCCAGACGCTGGCGCCCGAGGGTTCCCTCCGGGTCGGCACCGAGTTCGCGGCCGTCGTGGACAAGCCGTGCCGGTACTACAAGGGGGCGATCTCGGAGGGGCTCGTCGGCAACCTCCTGATCGGACTCCAGTTCGTCCCCGCCCAGGTGACGAAGGGCGCGGCCGGCGGTCCGCTCACGGTCGAGACCGACCGACCGGTCGCGCACGCGCCGGGCGAGGCGGCGTATTTCTCCGACCTCTCGGCCGCGCCGGGACCCCGGATCGCCGGCCGGCTGAAGTTCCGCGACCCGTAGGCGCGTCGACCGTTCGCCCTCAGGCGAACATCGTGACCGATTCCTTGCCGGGCTCGTCCTCGCCGACGACCTTCTCGACCGCCCGCTCGAAGTCCGCCATCGTCACCGTGTCGCGCTCTTCCCGGATCGCCCACATGCCGGCCTCCGTGCAGATCGCGCGGATGTCGGCGCCCGTCGCCCCTTCGCACCGGGACGCGAGCGACTCGAAGTCGATCGCCTCCTTCAGGGCCATGCCGCGGGAGTGGATCTTGAAGATCTCGACGCGTCCGAGGTAGCCGGGGACCGGGACCTCGATGATCCGGTCGAAGCGGCCGGGGCGGAGCAGTGCCTCGTCGAGGATGTCCGGGCGGTTCGTCGCCGCGATGATCTTGACGTTCGCGAGCGGCTCGAACCCGTCCATCTCCGCGAGCAGCTGCATCAGCGTGCGCTGAACCTCGCGGTCGCCGCTCGTGGCGACCTCGAGCCGCTTCGCGCCGATCGAGTCGACCTCGTCGATGAAGATGATGGTCGGGGCCTTCTCGCGCGCGAGCTGGAACAGCTCGCGGACGAGCCGCGCGCCCTCGCCGATGTACTTCTGGACGAGCTCGCTCCCCACGAGGCGCACGAACGTCGCGTGCGTGTGGTGGGCGACCGCCTTCGCGATCATCGTCTTCCCGGTGCCCGGCGAGCCAATCAGGAGAACGCCCTTCGGCGGGTCGACGCCGACCTTGCGGTACAGCTCGGAGCGGAGGAGCGGGTACTCGACGGCCTCCCGGATCTCGCGGACCTGGTCGGTGAGCCCGCCGATGTCCTGGTACGTCACCGACGGCTTGTCGACGATCTCGCTCGCCGCGACCAGCGGGTCGAGCGACGCGGGGAGGACCCCCATGACCGCGAGGGTCTGCTTGTTGAGCGCGACGCGCGAGCCGACGGTGATCTTCTCGTGCTCGACGGTCTCCGCCGAGTTGACGACGAAGTCCGGGCCGGTGGAGGACTTGACGACGACGCGACCGTCCGTCAGGACGTCGCGGACGCTGCCGACGATGAGGGGCGGGTACCGGAGCCGGTCGAGCTCGGTCTTGAGCCGCTTGACCTCGCGTTGCAGGCGGAGGATCTCCGCCTCCATGTAGTGCCGCTCGCTCTCGACCCGCTTGATCGCCTCGGCGAGCTGGCTGTTGCGGAGCTCGAGGAAACTGACCCGGTCGAAGCTCTCTCCGGACGGGGGCGACGCATCGGAATCCGTCATCAGTTACGAACCGGACCTCGTCCCCGGCACCCCGGCGGCGAATTCACTGTTCCTCATGAGCGCCTCCGCTTATAAGAGGTCCGAGTTCGACACGCACGAATGGGGCCGACCCGAGACGCCGGCACCGAAATCGGTCGGGCGTTCGCGCCCGGCCACCTGACGGGGATCTTCGCGCCCCGGCTCGCCGCCCGCGACCCGCGGGGCCGCGGCTCGGTCGGGGCCGGCCTCGTCCTCGAGCTCGGTGTGCACGCGACGGCCGCCTGGACCGCCGGCGCGCGAGACCGCGTGACGGTGAAGAGCCGGCCCGGCGGCGCGCGGCCGATCTCGCTCGACGCGGCCCGCCGCGTGAAAGGCGAGCGACCGGGAGCGTTGGTCGTCGACCTCGTCCACGACCTGCCGATCGGCCAGGGGCTCGGCATGAGCGCCGCCGGGGCGCTCGCGACCGCCCGGGCCGTCGCTCGAGCCGTGGGGGAGGATCCCGAGAAGGCGGTCGAGACCGCCCACCTCGCCGACCTGTTCGGCGGCGGGGGTCTCGGCGGGGTCGCCGCCATCCTCGGCGGAGGACTCGAGATTCGAAAGAAGGCCGGGGTTCCCCCGTGGGGGGAGGTCGAGCGCCTCCCGTTTCCCGAACCGGTGTTCGTCGTGGTCGTGGGCCGACCGATCGCCTCCCCCGCGCTCCTCCGGCGGCCCGAGTTCCTCGCCCGGGTCGAGGCGTCCGCGGCGGTCGGGCTGCGGTCGCTTCAGGACCGGCCGACCCCCTCGCGATTTCTCCGCGAGGCCGAGCTGTTCACCGACCGGCTCGCCCTCGCCCCGCCGGGGCTCCGTCGCACGATCGACCGGCTCCGGCGGTCCGGGGCGTCGGTCGCGCAGGCGATGTTCGGCCGGACCGTATTCGCCGTGGCGTCGGGGACCGAGGGCCGGGACCGGTTGATCCGGGCGCTGGTCGACGCCCGCCTGCCGGCCGTCGAGCTCCGCGTCGCGGCCCCGTTCTCGCAAGCGCTTTAACCCTCGGCCCAGTCGGCGCGACCCCATGACGCGGAAGCCGGCCCGGATGTACCGGGAGATCGAGGGGCAGGTGTACACCCGGCAGGAGTACATGGGCGGCATTCCGGTC
>DASYOF010000319.1:0-5802 GCA_036007995.1 Thermoplasmata archaeon | reverse complement strand
CGTCTGCATCTCGACGGGGAATACGTCGGCCCCGTGACGCACGTTCGCCGGTCGTACCACGTGACGCGGACCCCGCTCGGCCTCGTCTTCGCGTTCCTTGCGGGGATCGCCTCCGGACTCCTCGGCCTCGGCGGGGGGATCTTCAAGGTCCCGGCGATGAACGCCGTCATGAACGTGCCGCTCCGCGTCGCGGCCGCGACCTCGACATTCATGATCGGCGTCACCGCGACCGCGGGCGCTCTCGTCTACCTGTTCGCCGGCGACGTCGACCTCGCCGTCGCCGCCCCGGTCATCCTGGCGGTCTTCGCCGGGACCGTGCTCGGGCGGCGTTACGGGCACCGGGCGCCGGTCGCCCGTCTGAAGATCCTGTTCGTCGCCCTGCTTGTCGTGGCGGCGCTCCTGATGGTCGCGCGGGGGGTCGGGGCGATCGCATGAGCGCGGGCGCATCCCTCATCAGCGAATCGCCGCGAGTACGGTCCGAGTTCGCGAACGTCCTGCGAGGCGGAGTGCTCGTCTCCGGTATCTTCCTCCTCGTCGGCCTCTTGCTCGCCGTCGCCCAGGGTTCGGTCGGGATCGCCGGGGGCACCGGGGCGCTTCCGTTCGGTCGTCTCCTCCCGGATCTCGCCGGCGGCCGGCCGTGGGCGTTTCTGTGGCTCGGCGTGGTGGTCTTGGCCGCGACGCCGGTGGTCCGGGTGTTGCTCGCCCTCGCCAACTTTGCGGGCGCCCGGGACCGCGACTACGTCGTGCTGACGAGCTTCGTCCTCGCGGTGTTGTTCGCGAGCGTCGTGGTCGGAGCGCTCGCATGAACGCCGACGCTCCCTTCCCGCCCCCGCTCGAGCCCGCCGCGCGCGCCCTGTGGCGCGTGGATCGCCGGACCGGTCTCCCGCTCCCGCGATACGACGGACGCTCGATCGTCAACCTCGCCGTCTCCGTCCATTCGGCGGGCGGCGGCGACCCGCTCGAGGCGGGAGCGCTCGCCCCGGCCCTGGCGAGCGACCTCGACCCGTTCGACGGACGTTCCCACCCTGGCACGATCGTCGTCTTCCTCGTCGACGGCCTCGGCTGGGCCCCCTTTCGGAGCTGGACCGGAACCGGGGGCGCCGTTGCTCGCGCGTGGGGCCGGTCCGCGGACCCGATCACGACCGTGTTTCCCTCGACCACGACCGCGGCGCTCGTGTCGCTCTCGACCGGCGTCGCCCCCGGACGGCACGGCCTCATCGGCTACCGGCTGTACCTGCCGAGGTTCGGGGTGGTCGGGGACATGCTCAGCATGGCCCCCGTCGGCTCGACGCACCGAGATTCGCTGATCGGTCCGGGGTGGACCCCCTCGACGTTGACCGCCGCGCCAACGCTGTTCCGCCAGGGGCTCCGCACGACGGCCCTGACCCGCGACATCTTCGAGGGGACCGGATTCACGCGGCTGCTCTACGACGGCGCCGAGTTCGTCGGGTACGCCACGGCCACCCACCTCGTGCACCAACTCGCGACCCTGCTCACCCGGCCGACGCCCCCACGGGTCGTCTTCCTCTACTGGGCGGACCTCGACACCATCCAGCATCTCCTCGGCCCGGACCAGCGCCGGTTCGCGATGGAGATGGACCGGCTCGCCGACCTCGTCTCTCGCACGGCTCGGGAGGTCGGCCCGAAGGTGGCCCGCTCGGTGGCGTTCGCGATCACCGGCGACCACGGCCAGGTGCCGGCCGACTCCACCCGCCGGGTCGCCGTGGACGAGGAGCCGTCGCTGGTGCGGGAGATGGTCCGACCGCTGGCGGGCGACCGCCGGGCCGGATTCTTCGCGGCCCGCGCCGGTCGGGTGGAGGCGCTGACCCAAGCGCTCGAGCGACGACTTGCCCCTGGAACGCCCGTGGTCACGCGCCAAGAGGCCGCGCGGGCCGGCGTCTTCGGACCACCCCCGTTCCATCCGGAGTTCGACGAGCGGATCGGCGACGTGATCGCGTTCGTGCGGAGCCCGGAGTGCCTCACCTACCTCCCGCCCGGGGCGAGCCCGCCGAAACGATTCCTCCTCGGAGCCCACGGAGGGGTCGACGCGGAGGAGCTCATCGTCCCGCTCATCACCGGGTCGCTCGCGGAACTCGGAGCCGACCCGGGTCGGGCTCGCTCGACGAAACGGTAAAGCGCCCCCGACCGTCGGAGGGCCGTGTCGGCCGCCCTCCGACCCCCGATCATCTCGTTGCTGGGTCACGTCGACCACGGCAAGACCACGCTCCTCGACCGGATCGCGGGCTCGATCCGGGCCGAGCGCGAGGCCGGCGGCATCACGCAGCACATCGGGGCGATCGAGGTCCCGCTCGCGACCGTCCACAAGCTGAGCCATGGGATCGTGGAGACCAAGGGGTTCCAGGTCCCCGGGCTCCTGTTCATCGACACGCCCGGCCACCGGTCGTTCGAGACCATGCGGCGCCGCGGCGGCGCCCTCGCCGACCTCGCGATCCTCGTCGTCGACATCAAGGAGGGCTTCATGCCGCAGACGCGGGAATCCGTCCAGATCTTGCGGCACGAGAAGACGCCGTTCGTCGTGGCCCTCACGAAGATCGACCTCGTTCCCGGGTGGAGGAAGCCGACGGGCCAGGTCGCCCTCGCCGAGCAGCTGAAGCGGTGCGGCCCGGAGTACGTCCGCGCGCTCGACGAGCGGACGTACTCGGTCGCGGAGCAGCTCGACCAGATGGGGTTCTCCGCGGACCGGTACGACCGCGTGAGCGACTTTTCGCGAAACGTCGGACTCTCGCCGGTGTCGGCGAAGAGCGGGGTCGGACTCGCCGAGCTCCTCGCGCTGTTGGTCGGTCTCGCGCAACGGTTCCTGAAGTCGGAGCTCAAGGTCGTCACCGGCGGCGGCGAGGCCACGATCCTCGAGCGGAGCGATCAGAAGGGGCTCGGTCCGGTCGGGAACGTCATCGTCTACCGCGGCCGCTTGAAGGTCGGCGACGAGGTGATCGCGAACGGCCGGCGGGAGCCGTTCGCCACGAAGATCCGCGGCCTCTACCGCCCGGCGCCGCCCACCCGCGGAGCGGCCGGCAAGACCGTTCGGCTCGTCTCGCTCGACGAAGTCGAGGCGGCGGCGGGGGTCTATCTCTCGGCCCCGGGGATCGAGGAGGCGATGCCCGGCGGGCTCCTCAAGGTCGTGGCCGATGCGAAGGACCGCGAGGCGGTGTTCGAGGCGCTCCGGTCCGAGAGTCAGCCGGTCGCGGACCTCGCGGAGAGCGGGGTCGCCATCGCCGCGGATACCCTCGGAGGGCTCGAGGCGCTGGCCTTCGAGTGCCGCAACGAGAAGCTCCCGATCCACAGCGCGGAGGTCGGTCCCGTCGGTCGGCCGTCCGTCGTTCGCCAGGCGGACGTGAAGGACCCGACCCACCGGGCCGTCCTCGCGTTCCAGGTGCCGATCCTGGACGACGCGCTCAGCGAATCGGAGACCGCCGGGGTGAAGGTGTTCCGAGGCGACGTGATGTACCGGATCCTCGAGGAGTATCTCGCCTGGCGGACCGAGCGGACCGCGGCCCTCGACACCCAGCGCCGCCTCGAGACCGTTCACCCGGCGAAGATCCGGATCCTCCCGGGGTTCATCTTCCGGGCCTCGAAGCCCGCGATCGTGGGCGTGAAGGTCGTCTCCGGAACGCTGCGGGCCGGCGTGCGGGTAATGAACGCCAAGGGCGAGGAGGTCGGCCTCGTCAAAGCGCTCCAGCAGGACGGCTCCTCCGTGCCCCGCGCCGAGGAAGGCTCGGAGCTGGCGGTCTCGATCGACGGGGCGGTCGTCCACCGGAACATCGAGGAAGGGGACGTCCTGTTCGTGCTCATCACCGAAGGGACCGCGCGGGCGCTCCGCGCGGCGAGCCTCACCGAGAGCGAGCGGGCGGTCTTGGAGGACGTGATCCGGATCCGCCGTCAGACGGCTCCGTTCTGGGGCCAGTAGCGTCCGCCACCCCCTCGGCGTCGTCGGCGTGCCGGGACACCGGGGGCAACGGTCGGCGGTAGTCGCCCCGCAGGAACACGCCGAGGAACAGCGCGATCCCGCCCACGGCGGCGAGCAGCCCGCTCGCGACCTCCGCCACGAGCTGACCGAGGGAGACCGCCGGGTGGACGACCCAGGTGACGCTCGACGCGACCGAGAGGTTCGCCGACACCTTCGGCGGCGTGGTCCAGGTCAGCGCGTAGGAGGATTGGAGCGGCCCGCTGGTCGTGAACGACCCGGACGAATTGGCCGCCCAGCTCTCCAGAACCGTGGAACATTGGGCGGAGGGCCTTCCGCACCCCCGGACCAGGAGCTGGACCGCGACCGGCGCGCTCGAGCTCCAGTGGACCGTCAGCGTCCCGTGGGGGACCTGGGTCGAAGCCAGCACGAAGGTTTCCGTGGAGTTCGGAAGGGTCGGCACCCCCGAGTCCTGACTCGTGAGTTCCTGCGTGACGCTCGGCGGAGGAAATAGCACGAGCGCGACGAGGCCGCTCCCTCCGATGACCAGGAACGCCGTGCCCACCAGCACGAGCCACGGACGCATAGGGGGACGACGCCGGGCCGTGCCGAAATAGGATTCGGCGCGGCTCGGGGAGGTAGTTCCCTCGGCGGAAATTGGTCCAAGATACTCAAATACCCCGAACCGTCTCCATGTGATGACGTGACAGGGTCGGGGGACCTGCTCGCACCGGAGACCGCCAGCGGCGCGCCGCCCGGCTGCCCCATGTGCGGGGCCCACCACCGGATCGTGGACCCGGTCCGGATGGAGGAGCACTGTGGGGAGTGCGGGCTCGTCTTTGACACGGCGGCCCTGGTCGCCGCCCCTCCCAAGGCGTCCGAGGAAGGGACCGCGGACGGGTCGGGACGGGGCATCGGCCCGTTCGTCTCTCCCGGCGGGAGCCGCCGCACCCTGGGCTCCGTCTTGACCGGTTCCCGAGATGGCCAGGGAAGGCCGCTCGACTGGCACCGGCGCTACGAATTCCAGCACCTCAACCGGGTCGCCCGTCGCCAGGTGGCCCGGACGATCCAAGGACCGCTCGACCGCTCGGAGGCCCGCACCGAGATCGCCCAGTGCGGCGCCCGCCTCGGCCTCCCTCCCGTGGTGATTCAGGAAGCCGAGCGCGTGTTCCGCGACTCGAAGGTCCGCGGTTTGTTCCGCGGCCGGAGCCTGCCCTCCTCAGTGGGGGCGACGCTCTACGCCGCGTGCCGCCGGTACTCGATCCCGCGGACGCTCGGCGAGGTCTCGAAGGCGGTCGGCGGCCGGCGCTCGGACGTCGGACGCGCGTTCAAGGTCGTCCAGCGCGGCGGGGCCCCGCCCGTCCAGGCGGTGAGTCCTCGGGCGTTCCTTTCCCGGTACGCCGAGGAGCTCGCGCTCTCCGCCCAGGTCCGCGCGACGGTGGAGGAGATGCTCGAGGCCGCCCACGACGACCCCGAGCTGTCCGGCCTCTCGCCGCACGGCCTCGTCGCCGCGCTGATCTACCTCGCGGCCGAGCGGAACGGCGAACGCCGCTCGCGCGCCCAGGTCGCCCGCGTCAGCGCCGTGACCGAGGTCACGTTGCGTTCGACGAGCCGCCTCGTCGAGCGGCTGATGCACCGGACGGCCGAACGGGAATAGCCGGCGCGGACGCCGTGCGATGGCCCAGGACGGGTTCGGGCGCGGTACCCGGCGGCGCGAGGTACTTTCTCGCCGGTGCCGCTGCCCGCACGGTGCGGCCGCTCGGCAAGTTCGTGACGGGGCAGTCCCGCCAGGCTCGCCCCGCGGGCGGGAGCGCCGACCGCGTCTATTTCGTTAGATAGTAGCCCGCGGCCTTTTCGCGGACCTTCCGCCGGGCGTAGCC
>DASYOF010000318.1:0-4400 GCA_036007995.1 Thermoplasmata archaeon | reverse complement strand
CCACACATCGTCGAGCTGTTGGTCCCCGGCCGTCACGTTCGGATACTCGCTCTGGTTCGTCGGGGTGCTCGAGTTTGGTCCCGGGGTCCAATTCTGGAACTCCGTCGGCAATCCGAAGTAGATCGAGTTGTAGGTGCTGTTCAGCGAGGCGTTCGTAACGAGGCTAGCGCACACGACGCTCTCGGCGGCCGGCGCCCCGGAGCCCGAGCGGAGTCCGGTCGGTTCGGATGCGGCCCCTCGTGGAATCAATCCAGTCGCTGAGATCAAGAAGAGAATGGCAATGCCTACGGCGGTGAGAGTCAGGCCGATGCGGGCTTTCCCATGGAAAAGGCCCCGCAGACCGAGCATAGTGCGCACCGACCGCCTGCCTACCTCGCCGGAAGGTTCCCCTTCCCGATAAGGCCGAGGCCGACCGAGCGTGCGCTTGGGGGGGCTGAATTGGGGGAGACTCCTCCGTGCGAACTCGAAGCAGGGACTGCGCGGCCCAGGACCTGAGTTGGCTCACCGACCGAAGCCGCCACGGCCCTGCGGGTTCGGACCTCGATCCGGCCGGCGCAAACGCCGGCTCAATCCGGAGGCCGAGACGGGGTGCCGTCTGCCTCCGGTCGCCGAGATCGGGCCCAGAGGTCCCGAAAGACGCCTTCCCCCCGCTCCGTGAGCCGGTAGACCCGAAGTCGCCGAGGCTGGCCCGAGACGTGCCGGACATCGTGGACGAGGACCCCGGCGGCGACGAGCCGTCGGAGGACGTTCGTGACGGAGTTCTGCCCGATCCCGAGGGCCACGGCGATCCCGCCCTGGGTGAGTTCCTTGGAGCCGAGGTCGTCCGGGGCGGTCCGACCCTGCCGGCCGATATGCAAGATCACCCGTTGGGTCAATCGGAGACTATCCGCGCGCGGGGAGCCGGCCGGCGTCAGTTCGGGCGATGTCGACCCGGACGGAGTCCCGGAGGGCGGCGGAGTGTCGGGCGCCGTCGGGTCCTCCGGAGCGACCTGGCTGGCCCCTCGCGGAGCCAGCACCGGGCCGAGGGCTAGGCCGTCCGGAACCAGGGGGAGGGTGGGCGATCTGGCAAGGGTCGCGGGGTTGGACAAGAGTCGTCTCCAGAGGAGTACGGCGAGGAGCGCGAGGGTCGCGCCTCCGCCGGCGGCAATGCCGAGCGACTCCGTCTCGTTGGGAAACGCCGGCGGCGCGGCGGCCACTCCTCGGACGGTGACGGGCACGCTCGCGACGGCCCAGTGTCCCGCCGAGTCGGTCACGTTCACCGTCGCTGTGAACGATCCGCTTCGGCTGTACGTGTAGACCACCGGGTCGCCCGACCCAACGCCGCCGTCGCCGAACGACCAAAACACGCTCACGTACGTCCCGCTACCGCCGGAAATCGTCGCCGCGAGCGCGACCGTCAGCGGGGCCGGGCCGGACGACGGGGTGGCGGTCGGAGTGACGGCGAGGGGGCCGGGCGTCGCAATCACGGTCGTGCCCCCCCGTGCCGTACACGTCGGCTCCACCACCGCGACCTCCACGTCGTAACTCCCGGGCGTTCCGTAGCGATGGAGCGGGGTCACGGCCCCGGCGCCAGAACCGTTCCAGAAACTGCCGTCGCCGAACGACCAGTCGTAGGCGCTGGGGCTGCCGCTTGTGACACTGGCGTTGAGCTGGACCTCGAGGGGGGCGATGCCGGTCCCGGGGGTTGCTTTCACCGTGACCGAGAACGGGCAGGCCGCCGGACCACCACGGGTGGCGCCGAACCCGCCGGCCAGGAGACCGGCGGCGAGGACCACCGCCGTCGCGAGGCCCGCGAAGGCAAGCCCGCGAGGGAGCCGCGGGACCGTGCGACGCCTCGGGCGGGTCCGGTTCACGGCTTCGGAATCGGCCCGCTACTTGCCCCGGCGTCGCGTTCCAGCTCGGCGACGAGTGAATTCCCTTCTTGGCGCCAGCGCCGACGTTGCAGCACTGGGACGAGGATCGCGACGGCCACGGCCGAGAGCGTGAACGCGCCGCCCAACTCCAGCCAAGATGGTCCACTCGAGCTGCCCGGAAACCCGTGATCCCCCGAGGGCGGGGCGGCGACCGTCACGGGGGCCAGGGTGCGGACCGTGCGGTGTCCGGCGCCGTCGGTGACGGTCAAGCTCGGCGTGAAGGTACCGGGGGACACGAAGACGTGGACGATCGGAACCCCCGGAAGCTCGGAACCGGCCGCGCCGTCCCCGAAGGTCCACTGGAGCGTGATCGGGGGTGTGCCCCCGGCCACGCTCTCGTTGAAGGTGACGGACAATGGCGCGGTCCCGGACGTGGTGCGCTCCTCCACCGTGGCGTTTAGCACGGAGCGGTCGGTGACGACGATCAGCGCCGTCGATCCGACGCCGGCGCCGGTGCGGTCCGTGGCGATCCCGGTCACGCTGTAGTTCCCGGGTGCGGTGTAGAGATGGCCGAACTCGAGCGGAGTCAGTCCCGCCCAGTTGGACGCGCCGGTTCCGCAGTTGGTCGGCGGGCTCTGATGATCCATTGTCCCGAAGCAGAGCGAGAGATTGTACGGGGCGTGCCCACCGGAGACGGACAGGCTGACGTTGACGAAAAACGGAGCGCTCCCGGAGGCGGGGGCGGGGATGAGCGTCAGTACCGGCACGTCCGTCGGCTGAGAGTCGGGCGAGAGGGCCGCCGCCACCCGCCGCCCCCCCGTCCCCGAGAACGGAGCGAGGAGGAGGGCGCTGAATACGAGCGCGAGCAGCGCCACCGATTGTCCGGCGTCGATGGCCGAATGGGCCGGACGCCGAGAACGGCCGACGCTCCTCGTCCGCGCTCTGCTCTGGCGCGTGCGGGCGAGCATGCTCATCCGGCGGCCTCAGCCGGTCCGCCGGCGATCCGACATCGAGGGCTGCGGATCGACGAGGGCCGGTGCTCGGCGACCGAGTCGGAATCCCGCCACGGCGCCGACGACCGCCCCGGCGAGAGCGGCCACGAGGATGAGGGAGCCGGCCATCAGCTGGGCGTCGGTCGTCGCTCCGGGCAGGTGCCCTGCAATCGGCGTCAGACCCGACCCGTTGCCGGAGCCATTGCCGGTGCCATTGCCCGATCCATTCCCGCCGCCGCCACTCCCGCCGGACGCGTACAGCCAGACACCGCTGTATCCGACCAGTACCTGACCCCAGGCCGTCGTGGTGTTGTACACGAAGGCGGTGGCGGGGTACCACCCTCCGGTCGAGTACGAGACCGACACCATGAGCCCGGTGGCATTGCCCGTCAGATTGCTTCCCGGCAGGCTCCACGTGACCAGGAATGGCGGGGAGCCGCCACTGATGTACGCCGACAACGTGGTGGCCAGGGGCGCTGGACCGGTCACGGGGGACGCTCCCACCCAGACCGAGACGGCCGAGGGGTACGACCCGGAACTGTTCCCGCCATTATAGTACTGGGCATCGAACATCACGGCGGCGTGGAGCGTGGGCCCGGTCGTCGTATTTCCGGCCCAGTTCGAGGCGTTCAACCGGAACGTGTAGTTGCCGGGGGTCAACGGGGTCGTGACGATACCGAGCGACGTGTTGGACGCTACGACGCTGCTGGACATGGCCCCACTCCCGCACGACATTCCGACGAAGACTTGTGAGGAGGTGGCGCCGACCACCGTGACGTTCGAGACGATCAGCTCGATGGACGTCGCGTTCTCCTCGAGAGACGCGAACGCCGTGACACAGAACAGCCCGCTCCACGCCTTCAGCAAATAGGTGGTAACCGGCGGACCTTGGGCGATGGTGCTAGTATTGCCACCTACGCCGATCGGACACCAGCCATTTCCCCACGCGCCTGCGAACAGGACCGAAATCGGCACCTGGAGGCCGACGGTGCGCGCGCCGTCGGCCGCCCCGAATCCTACGGAGTAGTTCCCTTGGGCCATCAGTTCCCAGAGATTTGACGTCCAGGCGACGACGCTACCGTTCGGGTACTCGGAAACATTCCACGCGGCGGAGGTCGCGTTCGGGCCGGCCCAATCCGCGAACACCCGAACCGAGGGGCCTGCGTCCATCACCGTCCCGTACAGGACCAGGGTGGCGGCCGAGAGATAGGAGACGACTTGGACCGAGGCTCTAAGCACGAGGCTACCGTCCCACGCGCTCGCGTTGACGAGGAGGTAGCCGGACGGCTCCGGGATGACGTGGATCCACGAGCCCGACGAATTGTTCCCAGATCCGTTCCCGGCCGAGCCATTGCCACCGGAGCCGCTCCCTCCGCCGCCCGACGAGAGGTTCGAGACGAGCAGGTATGAGGTGACCGAATACGACTGAGTCGTATCGGAAGCGCCCAAGACGAGCGTGTAGTTCCCGGGCCGGGAGTACGTGTCGTTGGCCAGGAACGTCCCGACCGTGCCGTTCAGCGACGATGTCGTGTTCCAACCGTTTCCGTCCCCGAAC
>DASYOF010000317.1:0-3165 GCA_036007995.1 Thermoplasmata archaeon | reverse complement strand
ATCTTCATGGGGCTGACGAACGTGAAATCGTTCCTCGCCCCGCTGAAGGCGATCCTCGAGGCGGTCGCGGCGACGCATCCGGACTACACCGTGAAGGACCTCGTCCGCGCCGCCGAGGGCGGCGAGGGGGCGGTCGCCGAGACGCTCCACGAACGGCTCGAGTACCTCGAGCAGACGAAGCTGCTCGGGCCACAGGGCACGACGCTCGCCGAGCTCGTCCAGAAGGGGAAGGCGACCCTGATCAACCTCCGGGGGGTCGCGCCCGACGTCCAGGAGCTCGTCGTCGCCCGGATCGCGTCGACGCTCTTCGACAATCGGAAGAAGGGGAAGATCCCCCCGCTGTTCCTCGTCGTCGAGGAGGCGCACAACTACGCCCCCCAGCAGGGGACGGCGACGTGCTCGCGGATCCTGAAGAACATCGCGAGCGAGGGCCGGAAGTTCGGTCTCGGCCTGTGCTGCGTGACGCAGCGGGCGGCGCGGATCGACAAGTCGGTCCTCTCGCAGTGCAACACCCAGCTGATCCTGCAGGTCACGAACCCGCTCGACCTGAAGGCGATCGCGCAATCGATCGAGGGCCTGACCGAAGGGATGACGGAGATGATCCAATCGCTCCCCGTCGGCGTCGCCCTCGTGACCGGCGGCGGCTACCACACGCCGCTGTTCTGCGAGGTCCGGCCGAGGGCGACCCGCCACGGCGGCGAGTCGGTCCCGATCGTCGAAAACAACTGAGCCCGCGACGCGGGCGACTTCGCCGCGGCGGTCGGGCGCCCCCGGTCGGGGCTATGAGTACGGGGGAACGTCCTCGGCCGTGATCCCGGTCCTCATCCCCGTCCGGAAGCGGGCGATCGGCCCGGAGACCGCGGGGATGATCGCCGGGTTCGGCGGCGCGCTCGTCCTGCTCGGGGCGTTCTTCCTCCCTTTCGGCGCGGGACTCACCGTCCTCGCCTTCGTCCTCGGACCGGCGGTGATCGCGCTCGCCGCTCTCGCGACCAGTCGCCCCCGGAACGCCCGGGGGGCCGGGAGCGCGATCGTCGTCCTCGGCCTCCTCTCGGTGGTCACGGGGGGCGGATTCTACGTCGGGTGGATCCTCGCGGTCGTCGGTGGGATCCTGATCGCGTCCCCCCGGTGGGGCGGGGCGCCGAACGCCGCCCGCCCGGGATTCTCCGCGGACGCGCTCGGGCCCCCGTGCCCTCGGTGCGGCCGGCACATCCCGACCTGGACGTCGCAGTGCCCGTACTGCGGAACCCCGGACGACCGCGCGTAACGAGAAGGCGGGTTCCGGTCGGCCTGTTCCCGCCTCAGCCGGGGGCGAAGCGGCGGGGGGTCGCGCGGGCTAGCGGCCCTCGAGGTACGTCGCCACGGTCCGAACTCCGAACGCGGTGGCGCCGATCGGCTGGTACGCGGGCTGCCACTTCCGGGTCGTGGCCGTCGTCCACGCCGCACCGGCGATGTCGAGGTGGGCCCACGGGGTCTTGCCGACGAACGTCTCGAGGAACGCGCTCGCCTGCAGCATCCCCGCGACCGTGATCTCCGTGTGGTTGCGGACGTCGGCGATGTCGCTCTTGACGAGCTCGCGGTGGTACTCGGTGAGCGGCATCCGCCAGAGCGGCTCGCCCGTCCGCTTGGAGGCGTCGAGGAGACCCTGCGCGAGGCGGTCGTCGTTCGAGACGAGGCCGGCCATGTCGTCGCCGAGCGCGATCACCTGCGCGCCCGTGAGCGTCGCCAAGTCGATGACCTCGTCGGGGTGGTACTTGTCGATCACGTAGCCAAGCGCGTCGGAGAGGACGACGCGGCCTTCCGCGTCCGTGTTGAGGATCTCGATCGTCTGGCCGCCGTACGAGCGGACGACGTCGCCCGGTCGGTAGGAGCTGCCGCTCGGAACGTTCTCCGCGCAGGCCAGGACCCCGATGACGCGGGCGGGGACCTTGAGGTGCGCGGCGGCCCGGAGGATCCCGAGCACGTCGACGGCGCCGCTCTTGTCGAACTTCATCTCCGACATCGCGGCGGCCGGCTTGATCGAGATGCCGCCGGAGTCGAACGTGATCCCCTTGCCGACGACCGCGACGGTCTTCCCCGAGCGCGCGGCGCCGGGGTACTCGACCACGACCATCCGGGGCGGATGGGACGACGAGCCGCCGCCGACGGCGAGGATCCCGCCGCACTTCATCTCGGCGAGCTTCTTCTCATCGAAGACCTGGACCTTGAACCCGAGCTCCTTGCCGAGCTTCAGCGCCTCTTCGGCGAGCCGTTCCGGCGACGCCGTGTCGGCGGGAAGGTTGCCGATGTCCCGGGTCCACGCGACGGTCTCGGTCATCCCGGCCGCGCGGTCGATGCGGCGCCGGAGCGCGGCCTCCTCGCGCGAGTGCTCCTCGCCGAGGAAGACGGTCGCCTCTTCCACGCCGCCGTCGGTCTTGGTCTTGTAGCGCAAGAATTCGTACGCGCCGAGCGCCGCCCCTTCGACGAGCGCCTCGGCGGCGGCGTCGGACGGGATCCCCTCGGCGACGAACGACGGGAGACGGAAGCCGATCGTCCGCGCGCCCTTCCCCTTCAGCGCCTTCGCGACCTCCGCGGCCGCCCGTCGGACGGTCTCGTGGGTCGCCTCGGACCGGACACCGAGCCCGACGAGGAGGACCCGGCCCTTCCCGTCGGGTCGGTGGATCACGGTGAGCTCCCGCTTCCGGCCGCGGATCTCGCGGCGGGTCCAGGCGCCGGAGACGAGGCCCCCGGTGACGGCGTCCTCCTTCTGGAGGCTCCTCGGGAGCGATTCGTCCTTCTCGCCCCGCTGGAAGACGCCGCTGACGGCGGCGTCGACGAGGCCGACGGTGGCGTCGCGACGGTCGAGGGCGAGTTTCATGGGGCCCGACCGGGCTCTAGAACGACGGGCGGATCTTCTGCCGGTCGATTCGGATGCCCGCGGGGGTGAGCGCGATGAGGTTCTTCGCGATCCCCGCCACGTCGCCGTTGACGTCCTTCGCGACGTTCTTCAGATCGATGCTCATGCGGCGGAGCGTGCTCTGGTCGTTGGCGATCGACGTGTAGTCGATGATCACGATGTCGCCCTGGTAGGCGAGCTTCGACGCAGCCCGGAGGTCGTCGTAGCGGAGGACTTCGGCGAGGCGGATCGAGCCCCGGCTGCCCGCGGCCCCTTCCTCCTCGAACCCCATC
>DASYOF010000316.1:0-3052 GCA_036007995.1 Thermoplasmata archaeon | reverse complement strand
CGCCCACACGATCTACGTCTCCGTCACGAATCCGGCGTCGCTTGTGTGGTCGCTCGCCCAGGCGCTCGACGTGGACGCGTCCCGGCTCTCGTTCGTCGACGCGATCAGCCACATCATGATGAACTACCGCGACCCGCTCCCGAACGCGACGTACGTCGAGTCGCCGCGGATGTTGGAAGACATCATGCTGCGGGTCGAGTACCTGCTCCGGAAGCACCCGAGCCCGCGGACGATCCTCGTCATCGACTCGGTCAACTCTCTCGCGATCCACAATCCGAAGGACCTCCTCTCCGAGTTCTTCCACATCCTTGTGAACAATCTGAAGAGCCGTCAGGTGCTCACCGTCCTCCTCGTCGTGAGCGAGGACACCGAGTCCGAGCTCGATCAGATGCTCGGCCTCGTCGTCGACGAGACGATCGAAGTGGTCCGGAGGCGAACGTAGCCCCATGGCCGACGACCAGGCGGTCCTCGGGATCCCGGAGCTCGACACCGAGCTGTTCGCCTCGATGCCGCCCGGATGGCTCGGGCTCCTCGTCGGCCACTCCGGCGCCGGGACGCCGATGTTCGCGAAGCAGTTCGCGCAGGCGATGGTCGGTACGTCCCCCGTCCTCTACTACACGACGTACGAGCGGACCGAGGACGTCCACCGCGCCTTCCGGGACTTCGGCTGGGACCCCGACGGGGTCCAGATCGTCAACCTGTCCGAGGAGTACTTCCGGAACGTCCTCGTCCATTCGCTCGAGATCTCCCAGCTCCGCGAGCGGGGCCTCAAGCTCGCCGACCTCGATGGCACGCGCGCGAAGGCGTCGGCGCCGACGACCTACAACATCACGAGCCGCCTGCTCGCCGACCTCGCGGCGCTCGACGGTCGCTTCCGCCTCGTCCTCGACTCGCTCGACTTCTTCTTCGAGGTCCTCGACACGAACGACGTCATGACGGTCGTCCGCCAGGTGCGCCACCGGGCGCAGGAGCTGGGCGGCCAGGCGCTCCTCGTCGTGCAAGGGGAGTTCCACGAGCGGCGTGTCTCCGGTATGCTCGAGGATATGGCCGACCTCGTCGTCGAACTCAGCGCGCGACCGCGGGGCGAGGCGTACGAGCACTCGATCGCCGTGCGGAAGATCCGCAACCACCCGGAGCGGACCCGCGTCCTTCCCGCGAAGCTCACCGAGCGCGGCCTGACGGTCGGCACGGGTGCCGGCGCCACCACCTCCCCAAAACACTAGCGACCCGTTATCTACCGGGCGCTCGGTTCGGCGTCGTCGGGTTTCGCGATGGACGACGTGCACATTCGCTGGATCGAAAAGGTCCAGCTCAAGGACCCCGTTCTGATCGAAGGTCTCCCGGGCGTCGGCAACGTCGGCAAGCTCGCCGCCGACTACCTCAAGGAGAAGCTCGGCGCCAAACCGCTCGCCACGATCCACTCGAAGTTCTTCCCGCCGCAGGTGTACGTGAGCGAAGAGGGGCTCATCCGACTCGTTTCGCAGGAGCTCTCCTACCGGCGCGCCGCCGGTCCGAAGGAGCGCGACCTGCTGATCCTCGGCGGCGATTACCAGGGACTCACCCCGGAGGGACAGTACGAGCTCACCGAGCGCGTGCTCTCCGTCGCGCACTCGCTCGGGAGTCGGGAGGTCTACACGCTCGCCGGCTTCGCCCAAGGACGCGTCATCGAGACCCCGAGGGTCCTCGGAGCCGCGACGTCGCCGGAACTCGTCGAGGCGATGAAAAAGGTCGGCGTCGTGTTCTCCCGGAACGACCCGGGCGGGGGCCTCATCGGCGCCTCGGGCCTGTTCCTCGGGCTCGGACGCCTCTACGACATGCACGGAGTTTGCCTGATGGGCGAGACCAGCGGCTACTTCGTCGACCCCCGCAGCGCGGAAGCGGTCCTCCGCGTGCTCACGAAGATCCTCGAGGTCCCGATCGACTTCTCCGACCTGGAAGCCAAGGCGAAGGAGATCGACCGGATCGCCCAGAAGATCCACGAGGCGGAAGCCCGCCCGCCCGAGGCCCCGTCGCCGTCCGCGCGCGACGACCTCGGCTACATCGGCTGATCCGCCGATGGCCGTCGCGAGCGGCCCGCCCGAGGTGCTCCGCCGCCTCCGCGACGCGGCCGGCGACGGGGTGCTGAGGTTCGACCGGTTCGTCGAGACGGCTCTCTACTCGGAAGGCGGGTTCTACGATTCTGGAACCGCGCCGCTCGGGACCGCTGGCTCCTTCTACACCGCGGCGCACGTGACCCCCCTGTTCGGCGCGGCCCTCGCGCGACGGCTCGAGAAGGAGGCCGCCCACGTCCCCGACGGGACGGAGTTCCGGGTGGTCGAGATGGGACCGGGCGACGGCCGACTCGCGTTCGATGTCGCGCGGGCGCTTCCCGCGAAGGGACCGGCCTGGCGGTGGACGTTCGTGGAGCGCTCGGACCATCTCCGAACGGGCCTGAAGTCCCGGATTCCGGCGGAGGGGGTCGGCGACCGGGTCACGTTCGACTTTGCGGCTTCCCTCGGCGAACGTGGTCCGTTCCTCGGAGCGGTGGTCGCGAACGAGTTCCTCGACGCGTTGCCGTTCCGCCGGCTGGTCCGTCGGGGGTCCGAGTGGGCGGAGCTGGGCGTCCGGTGGACGGGGGAGCGGTTCGACTGGGCCGACGGATCGTGGCCCGCCCTGATCCCCGGCGAGCCGCTCGCCCCGGCCGACGAGGGTACGCGGTACGAGCTCGCGGAGCGCTCGGAGGGGTTCCTCCGGGAGGTCGCCGACCACCTCGAAAGCGGCGTCGCGATCTTCCTCGACTACGGCACCGACACCGATGAGCTTCTCCGCGGGCACCGGGACGGGACGCTGGCCGCCGTCCGGGATCACCGGCCGGTCGACCCGCTCGAGGCGCCCGGGACGGCCGACCTAAGCGCGTTCGTCGACTTCACCCGGTTGCGCTCGGCGGCGAGACGGTCCGGGCTCACCGAGCTCGCGTTCCGGCGGCAATCCGAAGCGCTGGGGGAGTGGGGGTTCCCCGAGCTTCTCGAGTCCGCGGGGCACGACGCCGCCGGGGCCGAGGCGCTCGTGAAGC
>DASYOF010000315.1:0-2344 GCA_036007995.1 Thermoplasmata archaeon | reverse complement strand
GTCCTCGCCGGGAACCGGGTCTACAAGCCGGCGCTCTTGGCCGTGAACAAGTGCGAACTCCTCACCCCCGCGGAGCGGGAAAACCTCGCGGTCCGTCTCCTCGAATTCCGGCCGAGGTTCATCTCGGCGCGTCAGCAGATCGCGATCCCCGACCTCGTCGAAGCGATGGGCGAGGCGCTCCAGTTCATCCGGATCTACGTGAAACCGCCCGGGCGCGAGGCGGACATGCAGGAGCCCGTGATCCTGCGCCGCGGCGACCGGGTGAGCGACCTCCTGAAGCGGCTCCCGGGGGAGATCGAGTCGGCGTTCCGCGCCGCTCAGGTCTGGGGGAAGAGCGCGCGGTTCCCCGGCCAGACGGTCGGTCGGGACCACCCCCTCGCCGACGAGGACATCGTCACGATCGTCGTGCAACACGGAGGCCGGACCTCGTCGTAGGCGCCGGCTCCGGCCCGGTCCGGTAGAGCGCCTTCGTCGGGTGGCCCCCGAGCAGGAAGTGCCGCCGGTGGAACGGCTCGAGGGCAAGCGGCGCCTCGAGCTCGACCGACGGGGCGAGCTTCTTCTCGGCGTCGTCGAGGTGCTCGCGCGCCGAGCGGTCCCGGCCCATGCTCGCGGTCTTGAGCGCGAGGAGGACGACGCCGGAGGGGCGGAGGAAGAGTCGGGCGTTCGCGAGGGCGATCTCGACCTGGTCGGCTTGCGCGAGGTCGAGGTACAGCCCGTCGACCGGCGGGACGATCGGGAGGTAGGCGAGCGGCTCCCGGGCGTCGGCGAGGACGGGGCCGAGGTTCGGGTACCTCTCCGCGAGGGCGAGGAGACGGGCGAACGGCCGGACGCTCTTCTCCACGGCGACGACCAGGCCGTCCGGGCCGACGAGGTCGGCGACGTGGGACGCGGTGGTGCCGGTCGCCGCCCCGAGGTAGAGCCAGCGTTCGCCCGAACGGGGCATCGGGCCATCCCATCCGTTGGCCAATGCGGCCCCGAGCTTGCTCCTCGACGGGTCCCAACGGCGCAGCACGGTATCCCCGGACGAGGTGATCCGCTCCCCGTAGACCTCGGGGGGATCGGAGAGCGCCGCCGTCCAGTGGGAGACGAACTCGCGCTCGTTGCGGACGTACAGCGCCTCCCCGGGGGCGACGGGCTCCGGCCGGTTCGGACGCCTCATCCGCGCCTCCGTTCGAGCTGGGCGCGGCGACGCTCCCGTCTCGGAAGGAGCGCGGCGGCGACGTCGGCGCGGGTCGTCGCGTCCGCCCGGGCGGCGATGACCGCGAGCGCCGCGAGGCTCCGCGCGTAGGCCCCCTGGCGGTCGGGCGAGAGGCGGTCGAGTCCCTCGGCCCGGTACAACAGACCGAACCTCGGGCCCCGGCCGCCGGCGGGCCGTCGGCGGGACCCGAGCAACTGGAGACGCGAGGCGGGCATGCGACCGAGAAGGGCGAGCCCGCCCGCCGCCGCGATCAGGCGCCCGGCCACGCGCGCGCCAACGAGCTTCGCGAGGTTCGGCGCGACCGCGCGGGTGGCGCCCTCGAGGCGGCGGACGAGGTCGGTATGGTGCCGCTCCAGGCCGACCCGATACGATCGCCACGCCGCCTCGTAGTCGGCGAGGGGACCTTCGGAGGGTCCGACCCAGCTGGCGAGAGCGCCATCGTCGCGCGTGCGGGCCCGTTCGACCCGCTCCTCCTCCCGGGCGAGGGCGATGACGGTCTCTTCCGGGCTCGCCAGCGTCCGTTCGAGGGCCGCGCGCGCCTCGGTCAACAGCAACGATCGCCACTCCGCCGTCCGTCCCGCGCCCGCGGCCCCGCGGGCGCGGGCGAACTCGGTCGGCCCGGCGAGCGGCCGGGCCAACCCCGCTCCCGTGAGGGCGCGCGCTACAACGGCGTCGCCGGCGGAGAGCGTCGGGGCGGCGGCGACGAGCCGACGGAGCGCCGACGGCTCCGGCACGTCGGTGATCGAGCGGACCGCCTCGGAGGGCCCGCCCAAGGGGCGGTCCGGGTCGACGACGGCCCAGCGCCGGCCCTCCCGAAGGAGGACGGACGGCGCCACGCCCTAGAACTCCGTGAGCGACTTCTGGTAGCGGCGCCGCTCCTCGGGGACGTCGAGCGGGTACCGGCCGGTGAGGCAACCGAGGCAGAGACTCTCCTGCGGGATCCCGATCGAGGAGACCAGCCCGGGCAGCGAGAGGTAGTGGACCGACTCGGCGCCGATCACCTGCGCGACCTCCTCCTCGGTCCGGCCGTTCGCGACGAGCTCCTTGCGGTCTTTCATGTCGATGCCGAAGTAGCACGGCGCCACGATCGGCGGGCAGCCGATCCGGACGTCGATGTGGGTCGCTCCGGCCTGCCGGACCATGTGG
>DASYOF010000314.1:0-11315 GCA_036007995.1 Thermoplasmata archaeon | reverse complement strand
GGAGCGCGGCTCCCCCCGGTCCGATTCCTCCGTCGAAAAACCCCGGCTCCGACGGCCCTCCGACGAGAGTTCTTGCCAGCCGTTATATAGGGCACGTTTCTCCCCCGTCCCCACCGAGGCAGAGCCTCTCATCGACCGATGGCACGACGTCACCGACCCCGTCGGGGGTCCCTTGGGTTTTCGCCGCGCGTCCGGGCCGCCCGGCCCGTACCCCGCATCCGTTCCTGGCCCGCCGGACCGAAGGCGCCCGCCCTCGAAGGGTTCGCCGGGTTCAAGGTCGGCATGACGCACGCGTTCATGGTCGACTACCGGAAGCGGTCGACGACCGCCGGTCAAGAGGTCTCCGTGCCGGTCACGGTCGTCGAGGTCCCGCCGGTCCGGGTCGTCGGGGCGCGCCTCTACCAGCGAAATCCGTACGGCATGCGGGTCGTGGCGGAGCTTTGGGGGGACTCCCCCTCGGAGACGCTGAGCCGCACGATGACCGCCCACCCCGCCTCCTCGACGGAGCAGCGGGAGAACTTTTCCAAGACGCCGGCCGTCGAGGTCCGACTTCTCGTTCACACGCAGCCCGAGCTGATCACCGGCGTCCCGTCGAAGACCCCCGCGCTGTTCGAGGTGCGGGTCTCCGGCGAGAAGTTCGAGGAGCGCCGGGCCTTCGCGGTCAGCCAGGTCGGCCAGGAGCTGACGGTCGACCAGCTCGCGAAGGAAGGCGAGTTCCTCGACGTCCTCGGCGTGACCAAGGGGAAGGGATTCCAGGGCCATACCAAGCGCTGGGGCGTCAAGCTCCAGCCTCGGAAGAACTCGAAGCACCGCCGGATGATCGGCACGCTCGGTCCGCACAACCCGAGCTTCGTCACGTACCGGATCCCCCAGGCGGGCCAGACCGGCTACCACCGGCGTACCATCTACAACATGCGGGTCCTCCGCGTCGTCAAGGACCCGAGGACCGAACCGGTGTCGCCCGCCGGCGGGTTCCCGCACTACGGCGAGGTCCGGTCGGGCTGCGTGGTCCTCCACGGCTCGCTCCCCGGCCCGGCGAAGCGCCTCCTCCGGTTCCGGCTGCCGATGCGCTCGCACGTCGCGGCCGTCGAGAAGGTCGACATCCGCTACTTCAGCACCCGCTCGAAGCAGGGCGCATGAGCGCGGACGCGACGAGCGGGACCGACGCCCCGAAGGAGTCCGCGGGCACCGAGGGCCACACCGTGCACCACCGGGTGCACATCCTCTCGCTCCAGGGCAAGGCCGGCGAACTCCTTCCGCTCCCGCTCGCGTTCTCCTCCCCCGTTCGGCGCGACCTGATCCGCCGGGCCGTCGTCGCCGCTCGCTCCCACCGGATCCAGCCGCACGGCACCAGCCTCACCGCCGGTCGCCGGCACTCGGTCGAGTGGTCGGGCAAGGGGCGCGGCGTCGCCCGTACCCCGAGGCTGATGGGCGGCATGACCGGCGCGCAGGCGCCCAACACCGTCGGCGGCGGCGCCGCCCACCCGCCGAAGGTCAACACGATCTGGGCGAAGAAGATCAACCGCAGCGAACGCCAGGCCGCCTTCGCGGCCGCCCTCGCCGCCACCCGGGAGCCGAGCCTCGCCCGGGGCCGGGGTCACACGTTCCCCGAGGGGCTGCACCTCCCGGTCGTCCTCGAGACCCCCGTCGAGGCGATCTCCTCGACGGCCGATGCGCGCTCCCTCCTCGCGAAGCTGAAGCTCTGGGACGACGTCGACCGCGCCCAGGCGGGCGTGCACGTCCGCGCCGGCCGCGGCAAGCGGCGGGGCCGGTTCCGACGCGGCCCGAAGAGCTTCCTCCTCGTCGTCAGCGCCCCGATGAAGGCGCGCGGATTCCGCAACCTGCCCGGCGTCGACGTCGTGGACGTCGGCCGCCTGGGTCCGGAGGACCTCGCGCCCGGCGGGGACCCGGGCCGCCTCACCCTGTTCAGCGTCGCGGCCGTCGAGCGGCTGAAGGGCCGGCTCGAGGGGGTCGCCGCGTGACGCAACTCCGCCACCGGATCCTCCTGCACGCCTACGTGACGGAGAAGTCGATGGACGAGATGGAGCGCATGAACAAGCTCGAGTTCATGGTCGACCGCCGCGCCAACCGCGCGGAGATCCGCCGCGCCGTCGAGGAGATCTACAGCTGCAAGGTCGCGAAGGTCAACGTCAAGATCGTCCGGAACGGGAAGATCGCGACGATCAAGTTCGCGCCGCCGTACTCGGCCGAGGACATCGGCGGCCGGGCCGGGGTGTTCTGATGGGGAAACGCATCATCTCCCGCCGCCGCGGCGCCGGGACCGGGCCGTACCGCTCCCCCAGCCACCGCCATCACGGAGCGATCTACCACCCGTCCCCCTCCATCTCCGGCGAGGCGAAGGTCGTCGACGTGGCGCAGGCCCCCGGCCGCTCCGCGCCGGTCGCCATCGTCCGGACCGCCGCCGGCGTGCGCCTCCGCCTGCTCGCCCCGGCAGGGATCGCGACCGGCGACTCCATCTCCCTCCATTCGGGCCCGCTCAGCCGCGGCTCGATCCTCTCGCTCTCGTCGATCCCGGACGGAACCCTCGTGTCCAACCTCGAGGTCAATCCGTTCGACGGCGGCCGGCTCGTCCGCGCCGCCGGAACGAGCGCCCTCGTCGTCGCGCACACCGCGCGCGAGGTGACGATCCAGCTCCCGTCGGGCCGGTTCAAGACGTTCCTCCCGACGTGTCGCGCCCAGGTCGGCACCGTCGGCGGCGGCGGACGGCTCGAGCGCCCGATCATCAAGGCCGGGAAGAAGGTCAACGCCTACCGGACCCTCTCGAAGCCGGCGTTCAAGGTCCGCGGCGTCGCGATGAACCCGGTCAACCACCCCCACGGCGGCGGCGCCCACCAGCACGTCGGGCGGCCGAGCACCGTGAGCTCGGGGACCTGGCCCGGCGCGAAGGTCGGACGGTTCTCGCGCTCCCAGCGCCGCAAGCGGATCGGCAAGGGAGGGCGGTAGGCGATGCCGAAGGGTCGGAAGGCGAAGAAGGTCGAGGTCCGCCGGAAGAAGGAGTTCACGCTCCGCGGCCGGACCCTGCCGGAGCTCCAGGAGCTTCCGCTCAGCGAGCTCGCAAAGCTCCTCGGCGCGCGCGCCCGCCGGTCGATCCGACGCGGCTTCAACTCCGAGACGTCGATCTTCTTCGAGAAGCTGCGGACCTCGCCGAGGGACGCGGTCCTCCGGACGCATACCCGGGACGCGCTCGTCCTCCCCGACCATGTCGGACGGCGGATCGCGATCCACACGGGGAAGGAGTTCAAGGAGATCGAGGTCCGGCCCGAGATGATCGGCCACTACTACGGCGAGTTCGCGCTCACCCGCCGGTTCGAGAAGCACTCCGGACCGGGCGTCGGCGCCACGCGGTCGTCGAAGTTCATGCCGCTGAAGTAGGGAGGGAACGATGCGCGGCTACACCTCCCAAGGGGAGGCGACCGACGAGGTCGCCCGCGCCCGCGCGATCGAGCTCCCGATGTCCCCGAAGAAGACGTACGAGGTGCTCAACGCGATCCGGGGCCTTCCCCTCGAGAAGGCGAAGTCGCTCCTCGAGGACGTCATCGAGGAGAAGCGGGCGATCCCGTTCCGGCGGTACAACCAGGAGACCGCCCACAAGACCGGCATCGGTCCGGGACGGTACCCGAAGAAGGTCGCGAAGTCGGTCCTCCAGGTCCTGACGAACGCGGAAGCGAACGCCGAGTACGAGGGAATCGACACCGATGCCCTCGTCGTGCGCGTGGCGTCGTGCGCCCGGGGCCGGATCCGCAAGGCGAACATGCCGAGGGCCCACGGCCGCGCGACGGCGTGGAACGAACAGACGACGAACGTCGAGATCGTGCTCGCCGAGCGGGGGGGCTAGGCGATGGCGAGCGAGCGCCGGGTGATCAAGGAGGCGACGCGCCGCGTGCTCCTGAAGGACTTCCTCGTCGGCGAGAGCGCGCGCGCCGGCTTCGGCGGCCTCGACATCCAGCGCACCCCGATGGGAACCCGCGTCACGCTCATCTGCGAACGCCCCGGCATCCTGATCGGCCGCCGCGGCGAGCTGATCAAGCAGCTGACGCAGGACATCAAGAATCGATTCGACCTCGACAACCCACAGATCGAGGTCCAGGAGGAGCGGCAGCCGTCGCTCAACGCGCAGCTCATGGCCGAGAAGCTCGCGAGCACCCTCGAGCGCGGGTGGCACTTCCGCCGCGCCGGCCACTCGACGGTCCGGAGGATCATGGAGTCCGGCGCCCGGGGCTGCCAGGTGATCCTGTCCGGCAAGCTCACGGGCGAGCGGCACCGCACCGAGCGGTTCAAGGCCGGCACGATCAAGTACTGCGGCGAGGCCGTTCAGCTCTGGATGGACAAGGGGTTCTACCAGGCGCGGCTGAAGCCCGGCGTTATCGGCGTCACCGTCTGGATCATGAAGCCCCAGGCGAAGCTCCCCGACGAGATCCACGTCAAGGGGGTCGTCGCGCCGGCCGTCGCCCCGCCCCCCGAGCAGTTGCCCCCGCTCGAGCCGACCGAAGCCGCGGTCATTCCCGAGGTTGTCGCCGCCCCCGAGGGAGAGAGCCCGTGACGCTGCTTCGGATGAAGGAGCTGCGCGCCCTCGAGGAGGAAGAGCTCCTCCGGCGGATCGCGGAGATCGAGAACGACCTTCTGCGGGAGCGCGGCATCGCCGCGATGGGCGGCGCGCCCCCGAGCCCGGGCCGCATGCGCGCCCTGCGAACGAACGTCGCCCGCGCGCTCACCGTTCTGGGCGAGCGCGAACGCGCCGCCCGCGCCCGCACGGCCGCTCGGTGAAGAGGTTGGGGATGCACGCGCCGGCCGACCTATCGCTGGAAGCGCTCGCGGGGGAGATCCTCGGCGCCCCGATCACGCTCGAGCATCCCGGCATGGGCACGCCCGTCCGCGGCACGTTGGTCGACGAGACGCTCGGCCTGTTCATCGTCCGTCTTCCGAGCGGCCGGATCGTCCGCGTGGCGAAGTCCGGGGCCGTCGGCACCATCGCCCTCGGCGGACGTGAGATACCGTTATCTGGCGACCAACTTCGCGTGCGTCCCGAGGACCGCACGAAGCGCCTTTCGCTCCGCGGCTCCCGGGGAGGAACTCGATGAGCCCGGCACGTGCCACGGCCAAACCGAAGGCCGCCCCGAGGGCGAAGGACATCGGCCTCGACGTCCGCGGACCCAAGGAAGCGTGCGACGACCGCCACTGTCCGTTCCACGGGCGGTTGCCGGTCCGCGGGCAGGTGCTCGAAGGAACGGTCGTGTCGCTCTCGATGGAGAAGACCGCCGTCGTCGAGCGCACGCTCCTCCATTTCGTCCACAAGTACGAGCGGTACGAGAAGCGGCGCCGGCGCTACCTCGCCCACAACCCGCCGTGCCTGAAGGTCCCCCTCGGGCACCAGGTGCGGATCGCCGAGACTCGCCCGCTCTCGAAGCTCGTGTCGTTCTGCATCGTCGAGGACCTCGGCGAGGCCGCGCTGAGGGTCCGGGGCGAGGAGCCGGCGCCGCCCCCCGCGCCGCCGACGCCGCCCGCGGCGGAGGAGACCGCATGAAGGGACTCGCCGGCCGGCGGGGCCGCGGGCTGCCGAAAGGCGCCCGGCTCGACTGCGTCGACAACACCGGCGCGAAGATCGTGGAGATCATCGCGGTGCGGAACTGGCACGGGACCCACCGGCGGTACCCGCGGGCCGGTGTCGCCGACCTCGTGATCGTCTCCGTCAAGAAGGGGACGCCCGAGATGCGCCGTCAGGTCCTCCACGCCGTCATCGTCCGGTCCCGCTACCCGATGCGTCGCGCCGACGGCACGCGCCTCCAGTTCGAGGACAACGCCGCCGTCATCACGACCGAAACCGGCGAACTGAAAGGCAGTCAGATCAAGGGCCCCGTCGCGAAGGAGGCGGCGGAGCGATGGCCGCGGGTCGCGGCCGCGTCGTCGATCATCGTCTGAGGGGTCCATGAGCACGAGGTCGATCCAACCGAGGCGCCAGCGGAAGGCGGTGTTCACCGCCGACCACCAGGAGCGCCGCCGCCGGATGTCGGTCGCGCTCTCGCACGAGCTCCGGACGAAGTACGGCCGCCGCTCGCTCCCGGTCCGGAAGGGCGACACCGTCCGGGTCCTCGCGGGAAGCTACAGCACCGTCGGCGAGGAGCGCCGGATCGCCCGCGTCGACCGCGAGCACTACCGGCTCACCCTCGACAACGTCACCACCAAGACGGCGGACGCGAAGCTGAAGCCGCTGCCGATCCGGCCGAGCCATCTCGTCCTCACGAAGCTGAACCTCTCCGACCCGTGGCGCCGCCGGGTCCTCAAGGTCCCCGAATCCGAGGCGGAGACCGAGGGCGCGGACGCGTCGAACGAGAAGCCGACGTCGCCCACGACCCCCAAGAAGAAGGAGGCCGCCCCGTGACGCTCCGGCTGAAGCGCGGCGCCGCCCCCCGCGCCTGGACGATACCTCGCAAAGGGACGAAGTGGGTCAAGCGCCCGGCCCCCGGCCCGCACGCCCAGGACGCCTCGATGCCGATCCTCCTCGTCCTCCGGGACGTCCGCAAACTCGTCGCCTCCGCCCGCGAGGCGCGCGTGCTCCTCCGGCAGGGGAGCGTCCGCGTCGACGGCCGGGTCGTGAAGGACCTCGCCTGGGGCGTTGGGCTCTTCGATACGATCTCGCTCGAGAAGCCGCTCGACGAGCACTTCCGGGTCCTCCGCGACCGGTCCGGTCGGCTCGTCCTCGTCCCGATCCCGGCGAAGGAGGCCACGACGAAGATCGGTCGCGTCCGCTTCAAGCACGCCGTTCCCGGCGGCAAGGTCGAGGTGACGCTCCACGACGGACGGAACCTCCTCGTCGCCCCCACGAGCGCGTGGCGGGTCGGCGACTCGGTCCAGCTCGAACTCCCGAAGCAGAAGGTCGTCGGCCATCTCGCCCTCGCTCCCGGGAAGCTCGCGTACGTCGCGGGCGGCTCGCACGTCGGCCAGCTCGGCCGCGTCGACCGGGTCGAGGTCCGCAACTCCTCCCAGCCGAACCTTGTGCATTTCAAGGAAGGGTTCTCGACGATCAAGGAGTACGTGTACATCGTCGGCGACCAAGCGCCGGTCGTCACGATGCCGGAGGCGCTCGCGCAATGAGCGCTCCGGCGGCGACGGCCCGGCCGCCCGCGACGACCCCGGCGCCCGCGGGCAACCGGTGGCGGGCGCTCCGAGTCGTGAAGATCGTCGTGAACGCCGGCGTCGGCGAGTCCGGCGAGCCGCGCAACAAGGCCGAGCGCGTGCTCAAGATGATCACCGGCCAGAAGCCGATCGCGACCCGGTCGCACGCGACGAACCGCGACTTCGGGATCCGGCAGGGGCAGGAGATCGGCGCGAAGGTCACGCTCCGCGGCGCCGCCGCCCGCGAGTTCCTCGAGCGGGCGTTCGAGGCGCGTGACCGGCAGTTCGACCCGGACTCGATCGACCGGGCCGGGAACTTCTCGTTCGGAATGTCCGACTACACCGACTTCGCCGGGATGAAGTACGACCCCCAGATCGGCATCCACGGCCTCGACATCTGCGTCGAGATGGGCCGCGCCGGCTACCGGATCCGGGAGCGGGCGATCCGCGCCCGCCGGCTGCCGCGCTCCGCCCGCCCGACCCGCGACGAGACCCGCGCCTTCCTCGCCGACCAGTACCACATCACGTTCCTGGAGTGAACCTCGCATGAAGCCGAAGAAGCTGTTCGGACGGAAGGTCGGCTGCCTGCGGTGCGACCGCAAGCGCGCGATCGTCCGCCGGTACGGCCTCCACCTGTGCCGGCAATGCTTCCGCGAGGTCGCGGTCGACCTCGGCTTCCGGAAGTACCAGTAGGGGGACGCGATGCAACACGATCTTCTCAACGACGCGCTCGTCGCCCTGCGGCATGCCGACCGGCAAGGGAAGTCCCACGCCACCCTCGCCCCGACGTCCCGGCTGATCGGGGAAGTGCTGCGGATCTTCCGCGAGCACCAGTACATCAGCGAGTTCACGTTCGTCGCGAACGGCCGCGGCGGCCAGTACGACGTCACGCTGTCGCGCCGGATCAACTCGTGCGGGGTCGTGAAGCCCCGGCTCGCGGTCCGGAGCCGCGACCTCGAATCGTACGAGTCGCGGTTCCTGCCCGCGCAGGACTTCGGATTCCTCGTGCTCTCGACGAACCAGGGCGTGATGGACCACCAGAAGGCGCGCGAGCTCCAGATCGGGGGGAAGCTGGTCGCGTATGTCTACTGAATCGAGCCTCCGCGACTCGGTCACCGTCCCGATTCCGAAGGGCGTGACCGTCACGATCGGCCGGCGGACGATCACGGCGAAGGGCCCGCTCGGCACCGTCACTCGGCCGTTCCCGAACGATGTCCTCGCCTACGCCCCCGCCGACGGCGGGGCGAGCCTCACGCTCCAGATTCCGCCGAACCGCAAGAAGGCGCAGGCGCTCCTCCACTCCTGGGAGCGCCACCTCGGCAACCTCGGCGTCGGCGTGACGAAAGGGTTCGAGGCGAAGATGAAGGTCGTCGCCGCGCACTTCCCGATGAAGGTCCAGGCGAAGGACGGCGAGGTCGTCATCGAGAACTTCCTCGGCGAGAAGTACCCCCGGACCGCCAAACTCCTCCCCGGCGTGACCGCGAAGGTCGACGGGGACTTCCTGATCCTCTCCGGGCACGACGTCGAGGTCGTCGGCCAGTCGGCCGCGAACGTCGAGCGGACGACCCGGATCCGCGACTACGACCCGCGCGTCTTCCAGGACGGCATCTACCTCATCGAACACGCCCACCCGAAGGAGGGGTAGATGGCGGACGCGGAACCCGGGACGAAGGGCAAGGACGACGTCGAGGACGAGGCCCCGTCGAAGGACGGCGGCGCGACCGCCCCGACGCCGAAGAAGTCCGACGGCCGGGCGAAGACGGGAAAGCCCGCCGCGAAGCCGTCGAAGAAGGAGGCGCCGAAGGCGCCGCGCCGCCCGACCCTCGAGCCGGAGCTCGCCCGGCTCCTGTCGGTCCGCGACCAGACCGACGTGCGCCGACCGAAGTTCGTCCGGACCGCCTCCCACCGGTACTGGCGGGTCGGTCGGTGGGTCTCCTGGCGCCGCCCCCGCGGCCAGCAGTCGAAGCAGCGCCGCCACTACGGCTACCGCCCGGTCGTCGTCTCGATCGGGTTCGGTTCGCCGAGGGCGACCCGCGGCCTCACCCCGACCGGCTTCCGACCGGTCCTCGTCCAGACCGCCGACGCGCTCGCCGTGCTCGACCCGGCGCGCGACGCGGTCCTGATCGCCCGCACCGTCGGCACCCGCCGGCGGCTCGTCCTCGAGGAGGCGGCCCGCCAGAAGGGGCTCCACGTGCTCAACCCGATCGGCCGCGACCGGGAGGAGTGACGTGCCCGACCTGACGAACCAGCGCCGCATGGCGGCGGCGATCCTCAAGTGCGGCCTCGGTCGCGTGTGGATCGACCCGGCGAGCGAGACCGAGATCGCCGACGCCGTGACGCGCGCGGACATCCGCAGCGCGATCAAGGCCCGCGTCATCCGGCGCAAGGCGATCCAAGGGACGTCGCGCGTCCGCGCGCGGGTCCACGAGGCCGAGCTCCAAAAGGGCCGCCACGTCGGCCCCGGGTCCCGGCGGGGGACGCCGTCGGCCCGTCTGCCGAGGAAATCCCGCTGGATCCGGCGGATCCGCGCGCAGCGCGACCTCCTGAAGGAGCTGCGGGCGTCGAAGAAGATCCCGCCCGCGGTCTACCGGGCGTTCTACCGCCGGGCGAAGGGCGGAATGTTCCGCAGCCGGGCGCACCTTCTTATCAACCTGCGGCTCGCGGGTCACCTACCGGAGGAGAAGCCGACATGAGCACGGGTCCGCGCCACCGCGTCGCCTTCCGCCGCCGGCGGGACGGACTTACCGACTACCGGGGCCGCCTCGCGCTCCTCAAGTCCGGCCGGCCGCGCGCCGTCGTGCGGCTCTCCCGTGGTCGGATCGTCGTCGCGATCACCTCCTACGACCCGATCGGCGACCGCATCGTCGCGGCGGCCGACTCGACCGAGCTCACGAAGATCGGATTCCCGTCGTCGAGCCAGGTGTCGACGCCCGCGGCGTACCTCACCGGCTACCTCGCCGGCCTCCGGGCGAAGTCCGCGGGCACCGCCGAGGCGGTCCTCGACGTCGGCCTCCGCCACCCGACGTCCGGCGGCCGGATCCTCGGCGCCCTGAAGGGGCTCCTCGACGCCGGGATCGAGATCCCGCACGGCGAGACCGTGTTCCCGAAGCCGGAGCGTCTGAACGGCACCCATCTCAAGACCCCGCTCCCGAAGCCGCTCGAATCGTTCAAGGGCGAGCTTCCGAACGTCGTCGTCCGCGCTGGAGCGACCGCGTGACCGCGATGGCGGCGTCCTCGCCCCCGTCCGAGGGACGGAGATTCGGCTCCGGCCCGCCCGGACCGGCGCCGCCGCCCCCCTGGATCCCGAAGACCGAGCTGGGCCGGCGGGTCCACTCCGGCCAGATCACGAACATCGCCGACGCGCTCCACGCCGGGCTCCCGCTCCGCGAGCCGCAGATCATCGACAAGCTCCTCCCCGGCCTCCACGACGAGGTCCTCGACGTGAACATGGTCCAGCGGATGACCGACTCCGGGCGCCGGTTCAAGTTCGCGGTCACGGTCGTCGTCGGGAACGGCGACGGGTACGTCGGCCTCGGTCGGGCGAAGGGCCGCGAGGTCGGCCCGACGATCCGCCGCGCGATCGACCGGGCGAAGCTCGAGATCGTCGAAGTGTTCCGCGGCTGCGGCTCGTGGGAGTGCGGCTGCGGCCGGTCCCACACCGTGCCGTTCCTAGTCCACGGCCGGTCCGGTTCCGTGGTCGTCACGTTCAAGCCCGCCCCACGCGGCGTCGGGCTCGCCGTCGGCGACGTGGCGAAGCCGATCCTTCGGTTCGCCGGGATCACCGACGCGTGGGGGTACACCGACGGCCACACGAAGACGACCGTCAACTACGCGCAGGCGGCGTTCGCCACGCTCGTCGCGCTCTCCGATCTCAAGCTCACCCCCGAGGACGCGCTCCGCCTGAAGGTCGTCCGGGGCGGCATCGGCACGTCGATCCTGCCTCCGAAGGAGGAAGGCGCGATGTCCGGCCGCCGCGGCGGACCCGGTGGGCGCGGACGGGGCCGGGGCCGCGGCGGCCCCGGACGTGGTCCGCCGGGCCGGGGTCCCCCGGGACGCGGCCCGCCGAGGCCCGGACCGCCCCGACCCCCGTCGGGAGGCGCCTAGCGATGGCGTGGATGGTCATCCGGGTCCGCGGCTCGATCCACGCCCGGCACGACATCGTCCAGACGCTCGACTCCCTCCAC
>DASYOF010000313.1:0-4583 GCA_036007995.1 Thermoplasmata archaeon | reverse complement strand
AGGGGCATCGGCTTGGTCCCGGCGCCGTCGCGCGTGTACTCCATGAAGACGAGCGTCGCCACCTCGAGGCCGAGGATCCCTACGCTGAGCGACGGGCCGAGGTTGCCGCCGCCTTCCCAGGCCTCCTCCTTGTAGGTCAGTAATTTCGGGTCGACGCCCAGCTCGCTCGTGTACCACTCGTGGCAGAGCTCCGTGCACCGGTCCTTGAAGTAGACCTCGTGGTCGGGCCGGTTGAAGGCGTGGTGCGCCATCATCTCGAACTCGGTGAAGTGGCGGCCGGAGCGGCCGACCTCGTCGAGGTCGATGAAGCGCAGGCACGGCTGGGAGATCGTGAGCGGGTTCGCCGGCGGCGGGAGGGTGCCGCTCGTCACCCACGGCTGGAAGTCGTAGATGCTGGCCTGGGTGAAGAACACGTCGTTGCGCCACCGCGCCACCGTTGGGTAGCGTCGGATCCGGGTGTGGCCCCGGCGCTCGAAGAACCCGAGGTACGTCTCCCGCATTTCCGGGAGCGAGAGCGGCTTCGCGAACCCGGGCGCGCCGATGAACGCGTACGGCGAGCACGGGGCCTCCTGGCACCGCGTCGCGTCCCCGAGCGTCCAGAACGCGTGGCCGCACGATTCGCAGGTACGCCGCTGGAACCCTTCCTTGTGGAAGAACGCGAGGTCGTACTCCGCCGGGTCCATTCCGTCGGACCGAGTCGTATCGGGAGAAAGCTCTTGCCGTACGTCGGAAGCGGCCGGCCCGTCGCCGAGGGACCGTTCGCGGCGCTGAAGTACGGCCCGTGGCTCGCCGCGGGGGGAGCAGGTCGATGAAGATCCGGTTTCAGGGAACGCCCAACTCGGACGAGGTCGCGGACGCGTTCGTTCTCGCCTTCCTGGCGAGCCGCAAAGGAGCCCCGGTCACCGCGCTCCAAGTGTGGAAGAGCCTCCACAGCCGGGGATTCGTGCCGGCCGACGACCGGACGACGTCGGACGCGAACCCCGACGAAGGCGCCGCGGTGGCCGAGATCAGCACCCGCCTCCAGGAGTGGCTGAAGCAGGGCGAGATCGGCGGGGACGGGGAACCGGAAGCCCTGACGAAGGAGCGGCACTTCTGGGTCCTCGGCAACCCCCTCGGGAAGGGATGAGCCCCTCGGGCCGGCTCGCGCACGCGGCGGGTCGCCGGCGTTGAAGCTTGCGGGGATGCCCCTCACCCTGCTCGGCTACCCGGCCGAGTCGGTCACGAATCGCCAATTCGTAGGCACGGACCTCGCCGCGCTCGATCGGGTGTACCTCCCGGAGGCGCTTGTCGCCTTGATGGACGAGCCCCCCGCGGAGACTCGGGAGTTCATCGAGGACGACAATCGGACGGCGATCGCCGCCGAGCCGGTCGCGACGATCGAGGGACGGGAGTTCTTCCTGTCCGTGAAAGGGGTCGGCTCGAGCGTCGACCCGTACTCCTGGCGCGCGCTCGACCGGGCGTACGCGGCGGAACTCGCCGACGACCCGACCGTCCGGGAGCGATTGCAGCGGAGTCCGCCGGCGGCGACGGACCGGATGTTGACCGGCGAACTCTGGCTTCGCGGCTCCCCGTACGGGGGGCAAGGTCTCGAGCACGCGACCACGGCGCTCCGGGTCTCCGAAGCGGCCCGCGGGACCGACCTCCACGGTTTCCGGATCGCGCCGGTAGTGAAGGTCTGCCACTTGCCGAAAGCTCTCGAGGAACGGCTCCGTCACATCCACTGGTACCGGAAGTACCCGGGTCGGATGGTCCAGGAGCTGCGGCTCGTTCCGTCGAACATCCGGGTCTACTTCCACGGCAAGAACACGATCGGCTCGAACGTCCGGCACGTGTTCGACCAGTTCCAGGTCGACTCGAACGAGCGGGCGCTCCGATTCGAGACGAACTTCCTTCGGAGCGCGGTCGCGATGCTGACGCTGTTCGCCCGCACCATGACGTTCGATCCGACGCGGGGCCGGTACCGGGGGCTCGACTACTACGACGTCTGGCTCGACAAGGACGCGGTCTTGGCTCCGGACGGCACCGCGTTCTTCGTCGACCTCGAGGGGATCGAGGAGGTGTTCGTCGAGAAGGCCGAGGTCCGGGAGACGATCGAGGATCAAGTATACCGGACCCTCTACGAGATGATGTTCGCCTACGAGCAGATCGAGGGCGAGCGCGCGCGCCGGTTCGGAGGGAGGGGGACCCGGAAGCGGCAGTTCGAGTCGGTTCTGCTCCAAGCCCTCGAAACGGACCGGTTCGTCCGGCCGGTCGAGGACGGCCCGAACGTCACCGTAGAAATCCGCAACAACGGGGAGGAGGAGTCCTTCTATACGCGCTTCCGGCTGGTGGACCGGTCGAATGGCGAGCTGTAACGACGTCTATGGGTTCCTCGTCGGAGTCACGAACCGGAACGTCACGAACCCCCTCCCCCCGGCGGACCTGGACCTCCTCACGCGGCTCAATCTCGTTCAAACGATCACGTCGGACCAGTACGCCGACCTGACGAAGCAGGTCGCCGCCCTCCAGCAGCCGCGCGACGACATTCGGCAGGAGACCGCGCAGCGCTGGCAGCTCGCCGACCAGGTCGCCGCCGACGAGGAGCAGACCCGGTCGGTCCTCTTCCTGTTCGAGGGGAAGAACAAGAAGGCCGCCGCCCTAGAGAAGGCCGCCCAAGATCGCGCCGCCCTCCAGGCGACCGACGCCGACCTCGCGGCGAAGCAGCAGGTCCTCGACGACCTCGTGGCGAAGAAGTCGGCGCTCGACACCATGGCCTCCTACGGAGGCGCGTACGTGGCGCTCTCCGCGATCGGGATGTCGGCCCTTCGGGAGCTCGGTGTCCGGATGTACCGGGTCTCCGACATGCCGTTCCAAGAATACTGGACCCAGTCGCAGCAGATCGACCGGGACCTCGCGGTCCTGGCGGAGCGGAGCGCGACGTTCGTCGCCGGACTGACGCCCTCGTTGCCCGCCGTGGACCGGGGCCACCTCTGGTCGATCGCGATCGGCCTCGGCGGCGCGCCCGCGGACCCGTCGGTCGCCATCCCGAGGTTCGTCGATGCGTACGGGCGCCTAGGAAAGCTCACGACCAACGACGAAAACCGCCTCCTCGCCGCCGAGATCGTAACGTCGCTGCCGCGCGACGTCCCGGAGAGCGTCGTCGAGCTCGAGGGGCTCCAGAAGGACGTTCGGAAGCTCGGCGTACCGGGCGAGTCGTCGGCCGGAGTCGCGGCGACCCTCCTCTACGGCCAACGGGCCGACGCGACCTACGCGACCGCGAGCCTCTCGAACTTCCTGCGCGTCACGAAGTCGTACGAAGCGGCGGCGATCCTCGGGATCGTGAACCAGCCGTTCGATGGGCTCTCGCAGAAGTTCCTCGCGCTCCGCCAAACCTTCGGCTCCTGGGGATTCGCCGAGTCGGACGACGTGGAGCTCGCCTCCGCGTACCTGAGCATCTCGGAACTCCCGATCCAGGGGATCAACACCAAGCTCGCGATCATCTCGAAGGGGGTCGCGACGTACCTCCAATACCCGCTCGTCGCCGCGGCGGTGTTGGCCTCGATCCCGGTCCTGGAAGCGAACGAGACGCTCCACCTGCTCGAGCAGGCGTACGACGTGATCGGCCGGCGGGCGATGCCGCTCTCGCAGCCGGAGCTGATCACGCTCGCGGTGCGGATGATCCACGGGGTCCGGAACGAGACGCTCGCCAAGCTCGACACCACGGCCGCCGCGCCCCCGCCGGCCCCGGTCGGGTACCGCGGGCCGTTCGGCGGCTTCGGAGTCCCGATGTTCGTCTTCTACGGGGCGTACTTCTCGACGTTCAGCGCGTTCGGCGGCGTCCACCCCGGCCACGCCCACTTCGGGCCGGGCGGCGGCGCGGGGGGCATGGTGGGATGATGCGGCGGTTCGCGCTCCTCGGCCTCGCCGTCGTGATCCTCGTCTTGTCGACCGCGAGCAGCGGCGCCGCGGCGGCCAACTACGTCCCGAAGGCCGGGGACGGCTTCCACTACTTCGAGAACATCGAGCTCACGAACGGCACCGGCAACTATACCGGCTACACGGAGAGCACGTTCTACAACGGCACGATCGGCGTCGCCAGCGTGCAGATGAACGGCACCGAGAACGCGACGTGGGGCGACACCTGGTCGTACTCGAACAGCCAGGGGCAGAGTTCCTCCGGGACGGACGGCCCGGGGACGTTCACGTTCTCGGCGACGACCGACCACTACGTCCAGGGCACGGACAACCAGACCGGCGACAACGGCACCGGAGTGTGGTTCCTCGTCGACCGATCGCTCGGCGCCGGGGCGAGCTACCAGAGCCTCACGACGAGCATGAAGGTCGTCTCCACGGACGCGAGCTATCCGCTCTGGACCCAGGGCGGGAAGTACGTTGCGACCGTGTTCGCCGAGGGGAACGGCTCGTACCAGCGGAACGACGCCTACGGCGTCTTCACGGCGACCTACACGTGGAAGGAGTACTACGACCCGACCACGGGCTACGTCGTCGGGTACCTCCTCACCGAGCAGGACACGGACGGAGCGGGCGACGGGTTCACGATCGTCGACGCGCTCGGGGTGACGAGCACCACCTACACGCTGACG
>DASYOF010000312.1:0-7172 GCA_036007995.1 Thermoplasmata archaeon | reverse complement strand
GGGAAGTTCGTCGGCGTCACCTTCCGCCCGGTCGAGGGCGCGCAGGCGAGGGGGCGGAGCGTCGCGACGGTCGAGAGCGTCCGGTTCACCGGGGCGGTCCGGCTCCCGTTCGAGGCGACCGTCGTCGACCGGAACCCGGCGCTGCTCGGCCGGCCGAAGCTGCTGAACGACGCGCCGTACTCGGACGGCTGGGTGGCCCGGGTCCGGACCGCCGACCCGGGCGCGATCCGGACGCTCCCGGAGGCCGCCGAGGTCGCGCCGCTCGTCCGCGAGAAAGTGCGGGCGATGCGGATCCACTGCCTGCCCGCGGCGCCCGACGTCGAGATGTTCGAGATCGGCGCGGAGTGCCAGGCGATCCTCGTCCGGCTCGACGAGGAGATCGTCCGACGGTCGGTGGACGATATCGTCCACCTCGTGACCGACGACCCGACGTCGCCGATCGAGATGGTCCGCTGGTCGGACCGGAGCGGCTACCCGGTCCTCCACGAGTGGACCGAGGGGAACCTGCGGCACTTCCTCGTCCGGAAGGTCGCGGCCCCGGCGCCGCGACGGCGGCGGTTCCCGCCCCCGACGCCTTAGCGCTTCTCGATCGGGCTGCGGACCTGGTTCCCCCACTCGGTCCACGAGCCGTCGTAGTTGCGGACGTCGGGGTAGCCGAGGAGGTAGGTGAGGACGAACCACGAGTGGCTCGACCGCTCCCCGATCCGGCAGTAGGTGATTACCGGCTTCGTCGGGACGACCCCCTTCGAGTGGTACAGCTGCTCGAGCTCCGGGACGCTCTTGAACGTCCCGTCCTCGTTGACCGCCTGCGCCCACGGGATGTTCGCCGCGCCGGGGATGTGGCCGCCCCGCTGGGCGTGCTCGTTCGGATACTCCGGAGGCGCCGTCACCTCGCCGGTGAATTCCTTCGGCCCGCGGACGTCGACGAGCGCGAGCGTGCCGCCCTTGACGAGCGGGAGCTCGGGAAGGATCGTGTGGTAGTACGAGCGGAGCTTCTCGTTCGCCGGCTGCGCCTTCGCGCTCCCGGGAGCGACCTTCGCCGCGTCCTTCGTCAGTGGCCGGTCCTCGGCGATCCACTTCTTCCGGCCCCCGTTCATCAGGCGGACGTCGGGGAACCCGTAGTACTTCAGGACCCAGAACGCGAACGCCGCGAACCAGTTGTTGAAGTCGCCGTAGAGGACGAGCGTCGTGTCGGGATTCACGCCGGTGCGGTGGTACAGCTTCGTCAGCGCCTCGCCGGAGAGGATGTCCCGCGCGAGCGGGTCGTTGATGTCGGTCTTCCAGTCGATCAGGACCGAGCCCGGGACGTGGCCGAGCTGGTAGTTCGCGGCCGGGTCGTAGTCGACCTCGGCGACGCGGACCTTCGGGTCGCTCGCGTGGTCGGCGACCCAGCTGGTCTCGACGAGCACTTCCGGATGGGCGTACGACGGCATGGACTCCCTCGGCCCGCCGAGCCGGCTCCCGATTATATCCCGAGCGGAGGGGTCCATTTGCGCGCGATGACGCTCGGAGTGCGCGTAATCCGCGCGTCCGGGCCGACTACCCGCGCCGTCCGCGTTTCGGGAGCTGGGCGTTCGACACCTCGACCGTTTCGGGGTCGAAGCCGAGCCGCGCGAGCTCGTCGCGGATCCGCAGGCGGTGGTCGCCCTGCAGGTACACCTCGCCGTCGACGACCGAACCGCCGGTGGCGAGCCGGTTCTTCAACGAGCGGGTCGTTTCGGCGAGGTCGACGCCCGGCGGGAACCCGGAGATGACCGTCGCCGGCTTGTTGTAGCGGCGCGGTTCCGCGCGCACGCGGATCCGGGCGGTCTCGCGGTCGAGCGCGGAGAGGATCTCGTCGAACTCGTTGTTCCCCATCGATGACGAACCTACTGGCCCCCCGTCGCCGAAGACGGGTGGAGCGTCGCGACGGTTCCCCGATGGGCCGGCAGCGGCCGTCGAGGCCGCGCGTCCGCCGGACCGTCTGTTTCGAGGGGCACCAGCGGTTGCATGCCCGGGGTACGGATGAACCTTTGCCGGCCGTCCTTCCCGGTCACCGCTCCCCCCACAGGTAGAGGCGGAGGGCGACGAGCGTGACGGCGACCGCCAGCACGAGGAGGAGCGCGCCGTACTCGATCAGCGTCAGGCCGGGCGCCGGCGTGTAGCCGAACGCTCCCTGGACGAGCAACGCGGCGTACGTCGAGGGGACGAAGTGGCAGGCGAATTGCCACGGCCCGGGCAGCACCGAGAGCGGGTAGTACAGCGGCGTCAGCATCCCGATCACGGTGAACGCGAGGTTGCCGACCGGCCAGATCTCGCGTTGCGATTTCACCCGGCTCGACACGGCGATGCCGATCGCGCTGAAGAGGACCCACAGGACGATCAGCACGCCGAGCAGGACGAGCCAGGGGCCGGGGGTCCGGCTCGCCGGGTCGACGTAGAGGAGGATCCCGGCGAGCACGGCGAGCGCCGGGACCGCCGGGATCAGGTTCGACACGGCGATGCCGATGAGGTAGCGGAACTTCCCCATCGGGGACGCCACGTACAGGTCCTGCAGCGACGCCTCGATCCGCCACGTCGCCGAGTCGCCGAGGACCCAGTTGCCGATGTTCTGGGTCGTGAACAGCATGGCACCGACGACCTCGAGCGGGAAGTAGCTCGCGGGCGCGATCAGGTGGAGGAAGTACAGGAAGATGAACGGCAAGAGGATCGGGGCGATCGTCGAGGCCGGGTTGCGGCTGATCCACCGCCAGCCGAGGATGCCGAACGCCGGGAGCACCCGGCCGGCCCGAGGGTAGTCGGCGGGGGTCGTCGAACGGAGCGGCGCGCTCATGCGTCCTCCCGGACGGTCCGGCGCGCCCAGTAGATCGTGAAGAGGAACGTCCCAAACCCTTCGAGGACGAGCGCCGTCACGGCGAAGGCGACCTGCCAGGGCGTGAGCGTCGCCCAGCCGATCGTCGACTGGACGAGGGCGGCGGCGGCGCTCGGGGGGAGCGCGAGGGCGACCGGGACGAGCGGGGTCGGCCAGAAGCCGAGCGGGTAGAACACCGGCGGCAGCACCCCGAACAGGTTGTAGAAGATCGAGGCGTACGGCCAGATCGTCCGCATGTCGCGGAACAGCGTTGAGACGAAGTACCCGAACGACGAGGCGAACATCCAGACGGCGGCGCTCGTCGCGAGCAGCACGAGCGCGGTCGTTGCGCTCATCCCGACGACGACCACCGTGACCCCGACGAGGATCGCGATCGGCGTCAGGTAGGCGCCGAGGACGCCGAGCGACATCCCAAGGAAATACGCCTCCGGCGTCAGCGGCCCGGCCAGGTACAGCTCGTTGAGCTTGTGGTCGATGCGGACGAACGCGGCCTCGTTCTGGACCCGCTGGCCGAGGGCGAACATCGAGAACAGGATCCCGCCGAACAGCGCGACGGGGAGGAGGTCCCGCGCAAGGATCGCGACGAACAGCAGGAGCACGACCTGGACGATCAGGCTCGTCACGATGGACGTCGCCTCGTGGAGCTGGACCCGTAGCTCCGTCATCGAGAAGGCGACGAGGCCGCGGAACGGCGTTCGGGTGGCGACGGCCATCGGACCTTACTCCTCGGTGTCGATCGACCGGCCGACGACCCGCAGGAACGCCTCCTCGAGCGTCACCGGCCCGACGGTCGCGGTGAGGTGCTCGCGGACCGCGAGGCCCATCAGCTCCGGCAGGCGCTCGGGCGTGGTGATGACGTGCAGGGTGTCCCCGTCGTTCAGCACCGAGCCGAACGTCCGGGCCGCCTCGGCGAGGCGCTCCCCGCCAGCGATCGAGACCCGGAGCGAGCCGCCGACCTCCTCCTTCAGCGAGGCGGCGGTCCCATCGACGAGCACCCGCCCGCGTTCGATGATGTAGAGGCGCTGGCTGAGCGCTTCCGCCTCGTCGAGGTAGTGGGTCGTCAGCAGGATCGTCGAACCCCGTCGCGTCAAGGTCCGGAGGGAGTCCCAGACCGCGCGCCGGGCGAACGGGTCCATGCCGATCGTCGGCTCATCGAGGAACAGGAGCGGCGCCTCTGTGGCAATGACCGTGGCGACCATCGTCCGCTGGCGCTGGCCCCCCGAGAGCGTGATTGAGAGGCGGTCGGCCACCTCATCGAGACCCATCTGCCCGAGGGCGTCCTTGGTCCGCGACTTCGCCTCCGGGCCGTCGTACCCTCGGGCCCGCAGGTACGTGTAGACCTGCTCGCGCGGGGTGAGGTGGAAGAACGGTTTCCCCTCCTGCGGGACAACCGCGATCATCGGCCGGACCTCGTCGGGGTTCTCCCCGGCGTTGTGGCCGAACACCTCGACCGACCCTCCGGTCGGGCGGAGGAGGGTGGAGGCGATCTTCAGGAACGTCGTCTTGCCGGCGCCGTTGCGGCCGAGGAGCGCCACGCGCTCGCCCGGATGGACCACCAGCGAAACCCCCGCGAGGGCTTCGACGGTCGGTCCCCGCCTCGAGGTGTACGTCTTGCGAACGTCCCTCGCCAGCAACGCCTCCGCCGTCATGGCGGGGCGCGAGCGAAGGCGCGGTATATAGCGACGGACCGGAGGGCGAAACCGTGGGCGTTGGCGAGGGTCCGGGCGGACCTATCGAGCGCGTCTAGCCGCACCCGCAGCCGCCGCCGTTGGCGGAGTTCGACCCACAGGAAGTGCAGCCTCCCTTGAGACCCTCCGCGTCGGGCTCGGGTAGCGTCGGGTTCGTGATCTTGAACCCCGACTCCTCGAGCGTCTCGACGTAGTCGATCACGGCGCCGTTGACGAACGGGATGCTCGTCGGGTCGACGATGACCTGGAAGCCGTCGACCTTGACGACCTCGTCGTCCCGGCGCGGCTTGGCGAACGCCATCCCGAACTGGACGGCGCTTCCGCCGCCGCAGCATCCGCCCCCGCCCGGCTGGGCGTAGACGCGGACCGCCACCCCGTTCGTCTGACCGGCCATGAGCCGGCGGACCTGGTCGGCGGCGGTCGGGCGAATTTCGAGCTGGACTTCGGGCATGTCCGTTCCTCAACCCGACTAGGTCCGCAGGGGGGCTTAACGTCTTGCTTGCGATAGCCGAGGCGACCGTCGGTAACCCGGGAGTTACCGACGTCGGGCGACGCGATGCGCGCGAAGCAGCGGAGCCGGTCGGGACCGATCCTGCTCGTCGCCGCCGCCGGAACGTTGGTCGACCTGGAACTCGCCGTCCGGGCGTCCGGAGCGCCGGTCGTGCGGTTCGATGCGACCCACTTCCAGCCGTGCCTGACCACGGCGCAGAAACGCGCCCTCCGGGCAGCGGCCTGGGACGGAGTCATCGTCTCCAGCCCGCGGGTCCTCGACCTGTTCCTCCTTCCGGTGCTCGGCCGGCCGCCGGACCGCCGGCCGGCTCCGGTGGCGTACGTCGCCGGAGAACCCACCGCCGTGGGCGCGACGAAGCTCGGCTACCCGGTCGTCCGGCCGACGGGCGCCCGGGGGGTGGCGGGGATCGCCGCCGCCGTTTCGACCGGTCGCCGCCTCCGGCTCCTCAATGCCCGGTCGGACGCGGCCGGCCCGGGTCTCGCTCGGATGATCCGGGCGCGGGGTCATACGGTCCGCGATGTCGTCGCCATTCGCACGGTCGTCGCGACGAGGATGCCGACCGCGGCCCGGCGCGCGGCCCGAACGGCCCGCGGGGTCGTCGTGACGAGCCCGGTCGGACTCCGGTCGCTCCGCCGGCACCTCGGCCCGATCCCATTCCGAGAGCTGGCGGCCGAAGCGATGTTCCGGGTGCTCGGGGAGGCGACCGCGGGCGCCGCGCGTCGGGCCGGCGTCCGAAGGATCGGTCTTCTGGACGTCGGGCCAAGTCAAGCATTTGACCCGGCCATGGTGACTTCCCTCTTCGATGGGGAATGAGCCGCCGGGCGACCTCGCGCGGGCCGGTGCCTCCCCCCGACTGCAACGGCTGCGCCGTTCCCCGCGGATGCGGGAGTGGCTCGCCGAAAGTCGGTTCGATTCGGGACGGACGATCTATCCGATCTTCGTGCGACCGGGCACGGGCCGCCGCGAGCGGATCGAGTCGATGCCAGGGCTGTTCCGATACTCGGCCGAGGACGGAGCCCGCCATGCTGGGGAGGCGTTCGACGCGGGGGTGCCGGCCGTCCTCCTCTTCGGCCAGTCGTTCCGCAAGGACCCCCGCGGCCGGGAATCGTACAGCGCCGACAGCGCGGTGGCGAAATGCGTACGCTCCATCAAGCGGCACTGGCCCTCGCTGGTCGTGATCACCGACGTCTGTCTCTGTGCCTACACCGACCATGGGCAGTGCGGGGTCGTGACCGACGGCGAGGTCGACAACGACGCCACGCTCGGCATCCTTGAGAAGGTCGCGGTCGTGCACGTCGCGGCCGGCGCCGACTTCGTGGCGCCGAGCGCGATGATGGACCACCAGGTCGCGCACCTGCGCGCCGCCCTCGACAAGGCGCAGTTCTCTCGGGCGGGGATCGTCGGCTACTCGGCGAAATTCGCGTCGACGTTCTACGGCCCGTTCGGCGAGGCGGAGGGGCTCCCGCCGGTCGAAGGGGCCCGGCGCGGGTCCGAGCTCGACCCCCGGAACGGCCGCGAAGCGATGCGCGAGATCGAGATGGATATCGCGGAAGGGGCGGACGTCGTGATGGTGGAACCGGCGCTCCCGTCCCTCGACGTGATCGCTCGCGCCCGGGACCGATTCAACGTCCCGATCGCGGCGTACCAGGTGAGCGGCGAGTACGCGATGATCAAGGCCGCCGCCGATCGGGGCTGGCTCGATGCGCGGGCCGCCGCGACGGAGACGCTCGCCGCAATCCACCGGGCCGGGGCGGACCTCGTCGTCACCTACTTCGCCCTCGCCCTCGCCCGCTGGGAGCAAGAGCGGGCCGAATAGCGCGCTCCGGACCGATCCCCCGTTCTCGGACGCCGACCGGCTCGACGCGGGTCCGATCCGGACGGCGGCGCGGCCGGGGATCCTACGGGGGAGGCTCCGCCCGCCAACAGAGGCGACCGAGCACGATGGCGAGGCGTTCCGGGAGACCGATCGCCGTCGTGATGGTCAGCAGGTCGGCCTTCGTGAGCTCCCCGATGGCGGCGAGGACGAACGCGTAGACGACGAAGCCGATCAGGAGGAACGAGAAGAGGACCCACCAGTGGTTCGGGTTGACAAATCGATTCGCCGCGGCCATGATCAGGAACG
>DASYOF010000311.1:0-5073 GCA_036007995.1 Thermoplasmata archaeon | reverse complement strand
AAGCCCTGGTCGCGGGTGTGCTGGCCGGGGTCGTGGCGGCGGGGCTGGGGAGCCTCTTCCTTCTCGAAGGACGCCTGACCGCGATGTTCCCGATCGCTCTGGCCGGCGTCGGTGTCGTCGGGTTCGGCTGGTGTCTCGAACAGTATCGTCGTCTCGAGGCGTGACCCATTCTCCACCGACGGATCGGACGGAAATTGTCGGGGCCGGAACGTCCGAATCGTCGCTCCGGGCAGCTGCGGGTGGGCCCCCCGTGGGCCGGATCTCCGGCCCCTCGAGTCCGACGACCACGGTGGACTCGGGCGACTTCCGCCGGTCGCGCCGCTTGGATCGCGGGCTCGAGAAATCGGTCGACACAAGCCCCGGGATCCGGGAATCCTTGGGTCCCAAGATCCGAACCGAAACTGGAGGCCTCCCGAACATATAGTCGAACAAAGCTGGAAGGCTCAGCGGGGGGCCGAACGTTGGCAATCAACCTGAGGTTGAGCCTCACCGTGTTCAAGGTCGGGTTCGCCGCCGAGAGCGCGAGCGGCTTCTTCGCCCTCGCGTCCTCGTCCGGTCAGCTCCCGTTCCACGGCGACATCCTCCTCCTCGGCCCGGTGTTTACGGCGCTCGGCATCCTATTCCTGTACCTCGGACGGCACGAATGGAATGAACTGCATCGGACCCGCGTTCGGTACGCCAATCTGGCGTTCGCCGCAAGTCTCGCGGCCATCGCCCTCGCCGCGGCCCCGATCGCCTTCCTCGCGGTCGTTGGAGCGAACCAATCCAGCGGGTGGCTCGGCGCCGAATTCGGGATTGCGGTAGCGCTCGTGTTCGCCGTGTCGTTCGTGACGTACGCCCTCGTGGCCGCCCATCTCGTCGGCCGCTCGGGAGAGATCGCGATGGCGCTGGGGCTCGGTTGGGCCGTGATCATCTCCGCGGCGATCGGCCTTGCCCTCGCGGGCCAGCTCACCCCGATCGTACAGACGATCGCCGCGAGGTCGGGCTCGATCGGCCCGATCGTCCACCCGATCACCCTGCTCGACGCGCTCCTAGCGTTCAGCTATCTCGCGTTCTTCCTGGCGTTCGTGGACGCGCACTACCGGGTCGCGCGCGGGCTCACACCCGCCTTAGGCTAGCGACGACGGCTAGGGAGCCGCGCAGCGGGCGCACCTGGCGCCGACCTGGGACCCCGGGCGGCGCTCTGTCACGTCCTGCCTTCCCCGCCCGTTCAACGAAGGACCGGGACCGAGGCGCGTGGGACGTAGCCGGGGGCGGCCTCCCGGAATCCGTCCGGGGACGGGTCTCGCCCGAGGCGAGCCAATATTATCCGAGAAGGGCTCGGTCGAGAGCCTGCGGACCGAACCATGACGGAACACGATCTCACGACGGCGTTCACGGTGGACCAGACTCCGGCCGAGGCGTTCGCCGCGATCAACAACGTTCGCGGTTGGTGGTCCGGCGAGATCGTGGGTCGGACCGACAAGTTGGGCTCGGTGTTCAGCTATCGGTACGAAGACATCCATTACTCCAAACAGAAGATCACGGAGTTCGTCCCGGGGAAGAGGGTCGTCTGGCTCGTCGTGGACAGCTCGCTGAACTTCATCAAGGACAAGACCGAGTGGAACGGCACCCGCATCACCTTCGACATCTCGAAGAAGGGCAAGAAGACGGAGGTCCGATTCACGCACGTGGGGCTGGTTCCGAAGGTCGAATGCTTCGGCGCCTGCTCCGACGCCTGGGGCTTCTACATCAAGGGCAGCTTGCGGAGCCTGATCGCCAAGGGCGAGGGAAAGCCCAACCCGAAGGCCGCCGAGGCGAAGCGTCGGTCTGCGCGAAAGTCAGTGCCGTAGCGGGAAGGCCCGCCGGGAAACGGCCGCGTCCTCCGACTCGACGGAGTCGGTCGGCCGGGCGCTGTCGCCCGAGCGGGGTCCGAGCCGGTCGGTCCCTCGCGCCGATGGGGAGACCATTCCCCCGGCGCACCACGCGCATCTTGCGGGTTCGGCCTCTCGGCCGGTCGGCGTGTCGACCCGTCGCCGGGCGATTCCCGCCCGCGGGGTCCGCCGCTGCGACCCGGAATCCCGCGACGATCCGGGCTCAGGCTCCACCCGCTCCGTCGATGGACCGCCGGGCCCGCGCGACCCGGAGAATCGCGGCGAGCGAGAGGGCGATGTCCTCGGCTCCGGTCTCGGCGGCGCAGACGCTGATCCGCATCGCCGTGCGGCCGTGCCACTTCGTCCCACCGGCCCAGCAGGTCCCCTCGGCCTGGAGGTCCTTGACGACCCGTGCGGTCTCCGCGTCGTCGCCGAAGGAGACGAGCACCTGATTCAATTCGACCTCGTTGAGCACCTCGAATCCGGCCGACCGGAGCCCGTCCGCGAGCTCGGCCGCCTGCCGGCAGTTCCGCTCGACGAGTTCGGCGATCCCCGACCGTCCGAGCGCGCGGATCGCCGCCCACGCTTCGACCCCGCGGGCCCGGCGCGAAAGCTCGGGGGTGAACTGCGACGGGTCGCGGTCCGCACTCCCCGCGAGGTAGGCGGCCGGACCCAGCGACATCGCCGCGCGCAACGGCGACGGATCGCGGACGAAGACGATCCCGCTGTCGTACGGGAGATTGAGCCACTTGTGCCCGTCGAGCGCCCACGAATCCGCCTGCTCCGCCCCCCGCACCAATCGACGCCGGTCCGGCGCGGCGTTGGCCCAGAGCCCGAACGCGCCGTCCACGTGCACCCACGCGCCCTTCGGTCGCACTAGTCGCGCCACTTCCCCGACCGGGTCGAACGCCCCGCTGTTCACATTGCCGGCCTGGGTGCAGACGATCGTCGGTCCCGAGACCGTTGGTAGGCTCGCGGCGAGGAACCGTCCCTGAGCGTCGACCGGCACCCGAACGACTCGGCCGCGGCCCAGCCCGAGCAGCGCGAGCGACTTCAGGAGCGTCACGTGGGCCTCCTCGCCGACGACGACGGTGATCGGCGGGGCGCCGGCGAGTCCCTGCTCCTCCACGTCCCAGCCCGCCGTCGCCAGGACGGCGTGGCGAGCGGCGGCGAGAGCCGTGAAGTTCGCCATCGTCGCGCCGGTGACGAACGAGCCTTCCGAGGACGACGGCAGTCCGATGAGGTCCCGGATCCACCCGAGCGCGATCTCCTCGAGGCGAGAGGCCACGGGAGACGACGCGAAGAACGCGGCGTTCTGGTTCCAGGCACCGGCGAGCCAGTTCGCGGCGATGGTCACCGGCGTCCCGCTGCCGATCACGAAACCGAAGTACCGCCCGCCGCTGCTGGCGACGGTCGCCGGCGAACCGATTTCGTCGAGGAGTCGGATCACCTCGCGCGGATCGGTCGGGGATCCGGGTACCGGTCCGCCGAGCGCGGCGAGCGCCGCCACCGCCGCCGGCGCCGGAAATACCGGCCGGCGATCGAGGTGGCGTCGGTAGGCGAGGCCTCGCTCGGCGGCGTCGCGGAGCGGGGCGTCCCGGTCGGCGGGGTCCGTCATCGGGCCGACCCGGGTCCGCTTGGTGGACCTCTCCGCCGCTGCGTCTCGCGTTGCTTCGGTCCGGTCCGCATTTCGTGGTCTCGGGGCCGCTCCCCCGGGGAGCGCATCGGGACGCTAATTCTCTTCCGTGCGCACCGGCGGGCGTGGCGGGTCAGCGCCGGATCGTCGGCCCCCGCGGGCCACTGGGCGCTCGGTGGCCACACCGGGGGACGGGGTCGACGACGGTCTCACCGGGGGGCCACCGCGCCGACGGCACCGTCAGCCGTATCCCTCGAACGCGCGTCGGCGCTCCGGATGGCCCGCCCGAATCTTCCGCTCGGAGGTCGGTCGCGAATCGCCTGGCACCGCCGCACCCGGCCTCTTGGGGAGAACGCGTTCCACGCCGCGTCGGTCGCGATGCTGGTCGGACTTCTTGTCGTCGGCGGCAGCGGATCGGCGTCGCCAACGAGATCCCTCCCGAACTCGGCCGGGGAATCCCGACTAGTTCCGCTCCCGTCCTGCGGTGGGGCCGATTGGCCCACGTACTTGGGGAACTCCCAGCGGACGGGATCGAATCCGGCGGAGACGGCGATCTCGCCGAGTTCGGCCGTGCACCTTCGGATGCTCTGGAACGACTCGACGGGAGCGGCGGTCACCGCCTCGGCCGCGATCGTGGGGGGGGTCGTCTACCTCGGCTCGAACGACGGGTACGAGTACGCTCTCAACGCCACGACCGGCGGACTGCGGTGGAAGACGTTCCTCGGGCTGGACGATCACAACAACCGGACCGCCGGCATCGCGTCCTCGGCCACGGTCCGCAACGGGGTGTTGTACGTCGCTGGCGGGAACTCCTCCTCCAACGCTCTTCGGGCCTCCGACGGCGCGATCCTCTGGAACGTCACGACGGGCAACACCTCCCAAGGGTACTACGGTTGGGCCAGCCCCCTCGTGGTGAACGGGTACTCGTTCGTCGGCCTCTCGAGCAAGGGCGACAATCCGCTCGTCTACGCGGGCCTCCTCCAGGTCTCGCTCCGGACCCACGCGATCGCGAGGTTCTTCAACACGACCGCGAACGGGTCGATCGGGGCCAGCATCTGGACCTCGCCGTCGTACGACGCCGGCTCGCGAACGGTGTTCGTCACCACCGGTAACGGCGGCCCGAACGGCTCGGTCTACGCGGACTCGATCCTGGCGTTCAACGCCTCGACGCTGCGGCTCCTCGAAAGCTGGACGATCCCGTTGAGCCAACAGATCAGCGATGGGGACTTCGGGGCGACCCCGGTGGTGTTCTCGACGGCGAACGGGACCCGGATGGTGGCCGCCTCCGACAAGAACGGCGTACTTTACGCGTGGGACGAGGCCCGCCTCGGGAGTGGTCCGGTGTGGCAGGACGCGATCGCGTACCCGTCGGTGGGTACCGGGAGCGGCGTCCCGAACCTCGGTCCGGTCTCGTGGAGCGCGGGCCGACTGTTCGTCGGGAGCTCCCGCACGCAGATCGCCGGGGTCAACTTCTCCGGAGCGGTCCGGTCGGTGCTCCCGACGACGGGAGCGGTGGTGTGGGCCCGGGGCGAGCTGGCGGGACCGGTGTACGGGGCGCCCGTGGAGGCGAACGGGATCGTCGCC
>DASYOF010000310.1:0-7880 GCA_036007995.1 Thermoplasmata archaeon | reverse complement strand
AGCTCGGGCACGCCTCCCCGAGGAGCCTCGAGGCGTCGCACGTCAGGTCGGCGGTCGACTGAAGAACGCGGGTCGGCGTACCGGCGACGGTCGCCCCCGGGATCGCGTGGCCGGACGTCGTGCCGGTCAGCGGGGCGGCGTGGGAGATCCCCCCCGGCAAAACGACGAGGAGCGCCACCCAGATCGGGAGGCTGGATCCCAAGATCGGTCCGACGAAATTCGGAGCGCGCCAGGTGCGAGTGCGGGCGGCGGCCACTTACGAGGAGAGCGGCCCGTCGGTCATCTAACTTTGCTTTGCCTCTCGGCCTCGGCGGGCCGCCGGGCTTCGGACGGCCCCGACGGGGTCGGCTAGGAGTGCTGCAAGCGGCGCGGAAGGTCCGCCCCGCAGTTCTCGCACGTCTCCCGGATCGGGAGGTTCGCGTGCCCGCACGTGACGCAGTTCTTCCGGCCCAGCAGCGTCCGGCTCGGGTCGGTCGGCGGCGCCCACGGAGCGGCGGCCCGGAGCGCTGCCGAGCGGCGTCGGCGGAACTCGCGGTACCCGACCGCCAGCACGAGCGCGAGGACGAGGACGATCAGGAGGAGGAGCGCCCACAGCGGAACGAGCGGCGGGGGCGGTGGGGGCACCGAGACGGCGAGGGTCGTGGTGGTCGACGTGTTCGTCGCCCCCAGCCGGTCCGTCACGACCACCGAGGGTTCGTACGTCCCCGCCGTCGCGTACCGGTGGGTCACGACGGCGCCGTAGCCGGTCGTGCCGTCCCCGAACGCCCACGAAACGTTGTACGGCCCTCCCGCCCCTCCGGAGGCGCTCGCGTTGAACGTGAGGGTCTGCCCGGTGCGCGCGGTCGCCGGCAGCGAGGCGAGCCGGATCGAGATCGGGCTGACCGTGACCGTGACCGACGAGCGGTTCGTGGCGCCGTTCGAGTCGGTGACCCGTACCGATGCGGTGAACGTGCCGGCCCCGGCGTACGCGTGCGTGACGGACGAGCCGGTCCCATGACCCCCATCGCCGAACGTCCAGGCGTACGCCGAGAACGAGCCCGAGCCGTTCGTGGCGGCCGCGACGAGGTCGAGGGTCGTACCGGGGGCGGCCGTGGCCGAGCTGGACGAGGCCGCGACGCCGAGCGTCGGGCTGATGGTCAGCGGGAGATTGGCCGAGACGGTCGTCGACGTGGCGTCGGTGACCGTGCAGGTCGCGACTTCCGGCCCGGTCGCCGCGTACGCATGCGAAACGGCCCCGACCGTCGCCGTGGTGCCGTCGCCGAAGTTCCAGGCGTAGGCGAACGTCGGGGTGCCGTTCGTCGCGGTGCAGCCGAGCGCGACCGGCTGGCCGACATCGGCCGCCGTCGCGTTCGACGTAACCTGGAGCTGGGGCATCGCGTCGACGGTGATCGGAATTCCGGAGGCGACGGTCGTGTGGCCGCCGTCGGTGACCTCGCAGGTCACGCTCTCCGGGCCCGGCGTGGCGTAGCTGACGCTCTCGCTCAGGCTACCGGAGACGTTCGTCCCGTTCCCAAAGTCCCACGTGAAGTTGTAGGGAGATCGGCCGCCGGAGGCGGTGCAGGTGAACAGGTCGGACTGGCCGGTATCGATCGTGGTCCTCGCCGCCGAGACCGAGACGCCGAGCGGTACCGGGACCCCGAAGGTCACCGAGTTCGAGCTCGTGACCGCGAGCAGCTCGGAACCGGTCCCGCACGCCGAATAGCAATCCGTCGTGCTCAGGTAGAACGAGTAGCCGAGTCCCCCGCTGAGCCCGGTGACCGTGTAGCTGTGGGTCGACGACGTCGGGATGCTGGCCACGAGCGACGGCGCCCCGCCCCCGACCTGCTCGAACAGTCCGTAGGAAACGAACGCGAGCGACCCACCGTACGAGGCGTTGTTCGTCCAGTTGAATTCGGCGGACGAGCCCGTCGGCAGCGTGAACGTGAGGTTCGCGAGCGCGGGCTGGACGCTACCGGCCACGTTCGAGGTGGAGGTGCAGAGGAACCCGCTGGCGGTGACCTCCCACCAGGCGTCCGAGCCGGGCGTGAGGCTGCCCGCCGACCACGTCGTCGTGGCGACCGCCGCCACCGACCCGACGGTGGTCCACGGGCCGGTCGAACCCGCGGTCGATTCCGCGATCGCATAGCCGCTGAATCCGGTCGTACACGCCTGAGTCCAGTCGAGGGCGAGGGCCGAGGGCGAGGTTCCCGCGACCGTGAGCGTGGGACCGGCGGCCGGGCGGGGCACCGTCGCGGCGAGCGTCACCGGCGGGGAAGTACCTCGGGCGGCCCCAACGCCGACGTGGGCGGCCGAAAGGAGGGCGATGGGAGCCGCGCCCACCGAAGCTGGGTGCGCGACGTGGCTCGACGGGAGGCCGATGCTGCCGAGCCCAAGGCTCGTCAACGCAAGAACCACGACGACCGCAACGACGGTAGAGCGGGACCGCGGAGAGCGGTCCTCAGGCCGGGTCCCGTGGGACCGCCGGAACGGGGCCATGCCGTCCCGAAGTTTGCTGGCCCCCCGTTCATTAACTTTGTGTCGCCCCGCTCGTCCGAATTCGCGTCGTCCCACCGGAGCGAGCGGAGCGCGGACGAGCGGCCCGCCACCGACGTCGGCGCTGGGGGGGCCACCGGACCCGGGCGCCGAACTCCTCGAGAGCCACCTGGACCGCCCCGCGAGCGAGCCCGCCGAAGCGGGCCACGATGGCGTCGACCGCTTCGAGGGCGGGGCGAACGACCGGGTGGATCTCGCCGTGCGAACGCTAGATCACGAGCACGGCCTTGCCGCGCAACGTTCCCTGGCGGCTGGCGTCGAGCAGGTCGGCCGCCGAGTCGAGCGGGGATTTCTGCTCGATCGGGATCCGGAGCTGGCCCTTCGTGTACATGGCCGAGAGCCGGTCGAGGAGCTCGGCCCTGGGATGCAAGGCGATGTTGAGCCCCGTCACGCCCTTCGGCGCCGTGGCCGGTTCGGTCGCGGCCCCGATCGTCGAGGCGACCGTCCCTCCCGGGCGGAGAAGGTCGAGGTTCTCCTCGAACGCGGGGCCGGAGTTCGTCAGGTCGAGGATGGCGTCGAGCCCGTTGGGATACGCCGCGCGGACGTCGTCGTGAAACATCTTCGAGCTCGACTCGTAGTAGCGGATCGCCCCCAGCTTGAGCAGGTAATCCCGGTTCGGCGTGCGGGACGCCGCCACGGTCTGGATCCCTTGGTTCGCGGCGAGCTGCACCGCGAACGACCCGACGCCGCCCGCGGCGCCGAGCACGAGGAGCGTCTGGCGCTTCGCGAGGCCGAGCTCATCGAGCGCCTGGAGCGCCGTCATGCCGGGCGTCGGCACCGCCGCCGCCGGTTCGTTGTACATCCCCCGCGGCCGCTTCGCAATCCCGATCGACTCCGGTGCGACGACGTACTCCGCGTAAGTGCCGGTCCCGACCGGGGCGTGGAAGAACTGGCCGAACACCCCGTCGCCGACGGCGAAGCGGGTCACGCCGGGCCCCACCGCATCCACGGCGCCCGCGCCGTCGACGCCGACGATCAGCGGGAAGACGTGGGGCATTTTGCCGTCGAGCAGGCCGTCCAGGATCTTCCAGTCGTACGGGTTGACGCCCGCCGCCCCGAGGTGGACGAGGATCTCCCCGTCGCCGGGGACCGGCTTCGGAAGCTCCATCCGCTCGGGCCGTTCCTTGAACTTTCGAACCGCGACTGCGCGCATCGGAGCGCCCCATACCGCGTACCGCCTTCAAGAGGCGGTGTCGCGCCGAATCGGGGAACCCGACGACCGTCCCCGGCCGTGGGTGCGGAGTTCCACCGTCCGAAGCCTCCCGCGCCCGCTTTGAACCCGGCGCTCTTCCCGAGGGGCGGAGAGATGGCCGGGCGGATCCTCGCGTGCGTCGACCCTTCGCCGTCCGGGCGGCAGGCGCTCGCCTCCGCGATCGAGATGGCGGTCAAGTTCGGCCGTGGGCTCACCCTGCTCACCGTCCTCGCCGGCAGCGAGGCCGATTCGCATCCGGACCTCGACCGCCTGGTGCCCATCGACTCCGAGGGCCGGTCGATCCAGCGCGTGCTCGAGGACGCCCAGGCCGAGGCGACGAAGCGCGGGGTGTCGTCGACGGAGATCGTCTACCTGCGCGGGGACCCGCTCGACGCCATCCTCGCGTATCTCGAGAAGGCGTCTCCCGAGCTCGTCGTCGTCGGGACCCGGGGCCGCTCGCGCGGGAGCCGCCTTCTCCTCGGGAGCGTCTCGAGCCGCCTCGTCTCGGAGGCGCCGTGCCCGGTCCTGGTGGTCCGTCCGGTCCGGCGCCCCGCCGCAAAGCCGGCCTGACGGGAATGGCCGGATACTCGGGACCGCCGCTCCCCGTCAAGCTGGGGCTCCGTCCCGGTTTCTGGGTCGAGCTGGTCGGCCTGCCGGTCGACGTTCGTCGGCGGCTCGCCGAAGCGTTGGCCGAGTGCCACGTCGTATCGGAGCCCGATCAACTGCGCGACCTCGTGCTCGTCTTCGCGCGGAGCCGGGTCGAGCTCGCTCGAGCGGCGGCTCGGGCGGGCGGGTCGCTCGCGCCGGCCGGAGCGTTCTGGGCGGCGTGGCCGAAGCGGAGCTCGGGGGTTTCAACGGAGCTTCACGAATCGATCGTTCGGGACGTCGGCCTTTCGGTCGGCCTCGTCGACGTGAAAATCTGCGCGATCTCGGAGACCTGGTCCGGGCTCAAGTTCGTCCGTCGCCGGAAGGACCGGGGGCGGCCGGCGCCACCGGCGGCGCGTTCGAGGAACGCGCGGCCTCGTTGATCTCCTTGTTGCCGAGCCAGTGGGTCGGGAATCCCCGGAGGGCGACGCTGATCATCGCCCGGCCGACGAGGTCGGTGGTCGTGAGGGCGTTCGGAGCGACGGCCCGGATGACCCAGAGGAACGGGAAGAGGACGACGTAGATCGCCCGGTAGATCGCCGTCTTCGACCGGGCCCCGTGCCGAGGCTGGATGGCGCCCGGTCGGAACAGGTACGCCGCGCGGAACGGAAGCCGCAGGAGCGCGTTCTCGGTCTCGCCCTTCACGCGGGCCCACATGCTCCGGCCCGACGCGGAGCTGTCGGTGCCGGCGCCGGAAATGTAGACGAACGTCATGCCGGGATTGAGGCGCACCAGCGTCTCCCCCACGTGGACGGTCAGGTCGAACGTGACGCGCCGGTAGTCGGCCTCGGACTTGCCGACCGAGGAGACCCCGAGGCAGAAGAAGCACGCGTCGAGACCTCGCAGCCGGTCCTCGAGGCCCGAGAGGTCCGGGAGGTTCGGGCGGAGGATCTCCTCGAGCTTCGCCGATGGTCGACCGGCCGGACTCCGACCGACCGAGACGATCCGCTCGACCCGCGGATCGAGCAGGCATTCGCGGAGCACCCCCTGCCCGACCATCCCGGAGGCGCCGAACAGCACCACGTTCATTGGGGGGGTCCAGCCGCTTCGGCCCAAGACCACTTCGGAACTACCGGCCGGACGAACCGGCGCGGACCGTCGGGGGGAGTTCCGGCCGATCGGGGCGTTCGGTCGACCGGCCGCGGACGGGGAGAGTGCGTTCCGGGCGACTCACGACGCCATCGAGCCGGAGCCCGAACAGCACCTCCCCTCCGATGACCCGCATCCGGCTCCGGAGCCCCCATGCGCCCATCCCGCCGTCCTGCCACCCGAGCTCCTTGCGGGCGGTGGCCCGGAACCCGCGGGATTCGAGGAGTCGGACCGACGGCCGGTTTTCGGTCTCCGCGGCCGCGTAGACGATGACGGCGCCCGAACGGCGGAACCGCCGGATCGCGTCGTCGAGGAGTCTCCCTCCGATCCCCCGGCGGCGCTCGGTCCGAGCGACGAACAGGTAGTACACGTACCCGACCTGCGGAAGGAGCGGCTCCAGCAGCGCGACCCCCGCGATCGTTCCGTTCCGGACGGCGGCCCGCGCCTCCGCGATCTCCCGGAGCGTCCGCTTCGCGTGCCACCGGTAGTATCCGGTGAACGATTCCTTCAGGATCGGAATGGCCGCGTCTCGAGCCTCGCCGACCAGGTCGATGAGACGGAGCGTCGGGTCGGGGGCGTCACTCCCCCTCGGACGCACGCCCCTCGACCGCGCCATCGGGGGAATCGAGGGTTGGACGAAGGCGGCCGTGAGGGTCTGGAAGAATCGGTCGGGGTCGGAGCGAGGGGTGCGGGCCCGGCGCGAGGCGATTGGTCGTCGGGCCGAAGCGGGCGTCCCTCCGTCGGGCGTCCGACCGTTTAGGTCCCGCGGATCCGTTCGAGGTTCTTGCCGACGTGCGCCTTCTTCTCCTCGTCCGTCAGATTCCGGAGGTGGACCGTCAGCGCGACGCTCCCGTTCAGTTCGAGGCCGAGCGGAGTTCCCTTCCAGCGGAGCTCGACCCCATCGAACCGGAGGTCGATCTGGCCGTGCTTGTCGGTCATCGTGTCGAGGATTCCCTCGATCGGGGCCATGTCCACATCCGTCCGCTTCGGCATTTTCGCACCCGGTCCCCCGGATTCGTTCCTCCTCTATACGGCTTTGCGAGCGAGGCCGGACGCGCGGGCGGAGCCGAGGACTCCGCCTCGTATCCGAGCGGCCGGAGGGCGACCCCGCTCGACGGCCCGGCGGGAGCGAACGCGCTCCGGCCGGGCTTGATTCGCGTTGAGCCCTCCTAGTTATACGCTCGAGCCGAGGGTCGGCCAGAGAAGGGTAGGCAACATGTCAACCACCACCACCAGAACGCGCGTCGACCTCGAACACCCGTACCGAATCGCCGGGATCATCATCGTGATCCTGTCGCTCTTTGTCCTCGCCTTCACGTTGGGCGCCCTCGAACGATGCGGGGGCGGTACCGGGCTCTGCATCGACCCGACGACCCACGCGGCCGGAGATGGCGGGCTCGTCGTGTTCGTGATCTCGTTCATCATCGGCGTCGCCTTGATCGCGTACACCGGCGCTGCCGCGTCGATCACCTCGCGGACCCCGAGCGCGCCGGCCCCGCGGGCCGCGCCCTCGACGGTCACGAACGTCTTCCCGCAGACAGCGGTGGCCGCGCCCCAGCCGGCGGTCACGAACGTCTTCCCCGCCCAGGCGACACCGGCCCCCCAGCCCAGCGTGACCTACGTGGTCAGCCCCCCCGCGTCCGCCGCTCCGGCGAACGGCGGGAACCTGCAAGGCTAGGTCGCCTCGACTCCGACCCCCGAGGGGACGGACGGCTCGCCGCCCGTTCCCCTCCTCCCCCGCCCTTCGCGGGCTCACGGCGTGGCGCGCCCGCCAGGTCGCCGCCAACTCCGAACCCATTCGAGGCCAGCCCTCGAGGTGCCCAACCCCGTTCGGCCCGGAGCGGCTCCGCCCCCAAAACTAGCCTCGGCCGGTTCATCGTTCCGGCAAGCTGCGACCCGGATGGCGCCCGTTGCTTTCGCCGGGCCAAGGTCGGTCTCGGGCCCCGATTCCTCTCGATCCCGGTTTCTCCATCGCTGGGTGGTTGACTGGACTTGAGTACCGGCCCTGCTCGGCGCCCCGAACTCCGCTGAGCTTTTGACCGGCCCCCTGGCTCCCGCCCCCGGGCCCGTCCGACGGTTCCCAGCTCCCCGTGAAGGCGAGGAATCTAGCGAAGTCGCACCGCCAACTTCGGTCGTGCGACGAGTCGGTTCCGGAGTCGAGCTCGGCGCGCCCCGGGGTCGGATCTTCGCGGATTCCGGGGCTGGATCCGCTCGGTTCTCGACGGAGAACGGGGGTCCCGCGGGATTCTGGGGAGCACGAATGGAGGTCCTAACACGATGAATAGTGTCGCGCCAGTAGTGCTGGCCGAACCGGTTGTCGGTTCTACCTGACAAGGGTCTGATATACGGCGGGCTCGCACACCGCACTCGTTCGAGAACCTGCCCCCTCGTCCCGCCCTACTGGCGGGGAGGGGGGCTGGTG